>NZ_KQ236688.1:701427-1001707 GCF_001183545.1 Cellvibrio sp. pealriver | reverse complement strand
TGGTTTGCCCATGACCTATAGGAAGTGCGGTATCTTCATATGCCCTGTGGGCAAGCGCTTCATCAAGAAAAATATGACGCGGAGTATTAAGCAATACATCAAGCACTTTCATATTGCTTACGCCTTGATCACGCAAACGCTGGATAAGACGCTCACGGGTGCGTAGCGAGGTCATACCTACACCTTGCATCAATAAGTTGGTCATATCTTTAGATTACTCCACTCATACCGCGATTTACCGTCAGCTCTAATTAGGGCCAACCCCTCACCAAAACGATCACTATACCATAGGCTCTTCGGGTTTCTGATATCGCGAGCCTATGCAGTTGACTCGTCATTTGTTTGTTGAGTTTGCAAAGTAAAAAGTTCATGCAATATCGAAGTAGCGAATTCACCTGCATCAAGCGAAAAACGTAATACGAGGTCGTTATCGTCCCATTCATAATGGGGATTCCGTGCAAATAACTGCAAGGGGCGACGCTCTTGTAACAAACCAGCATGCTCAAGCCCATCACACCAATTTTCCCAATCAGCAAGAGCAGCCTCTTCAAATTCTCTCTGCTCACCGGACACTAATGAACGCCCTCTACCCCACAAAGGACCTGATACACGTTCATGTACCTCTCCGTCCATCATGATTGTCCAGTTATTTGCTTGCACGCGTGCCGCTAATACAAGATTAAATAAATAAGCCCTGGCTGCCGAAAGCATCAAGCCTCGCTTTTGCTTATCTTTGTAGCGCTTTCCTTGTACTAAAATCGCTTCCGCTTCATGCAGATTATTTCCACCCAAGCCAAAGCGTTGCTCTCCGAAATAATTAGGGACACCTTTTTCAAAAACCGTAGCAATTCGCTGTTGTAGTTGTTGATGGTCTGATGTCTGTACATCCCGCAAACGAATAACAAAATGATTTTGCTGATGCTCACCACGACGTAATTTATGCTGGTGACGAGATGCTGAAAGCACCTGAATTGTGCTCGAATTAATTAAGGACCAGTCCGGCTCCGGTGCTTTAGGCAAATAAACACTAAACCATTGTGCGGTCACTGCATGACGGTCTTTACGCCCGCAATAGCCAACATCATTAATATTTACACCTGCCAGCTCAGCAATTTTTCCGGCAACCCACGCTGTATTCTCTCCACGCTTGCAAACATGTAAAAAAACATGCTCGCCAAAACCAGACGGTAAATAACCTAAATCTTCATCTACTTGAAAATCTTCCGGTTGTGCGCGAAAAATGGCACTTGCAGTTAAAGAACCGTAAGCAAGAGGAAACTCCAGTGAAAAATCTCTCAAAAGATGACCTATAGAAAAAATGATGTATAGAAATAATAGCTAATTATTTTTCTAACAATACAACCGCATAACATTCGATACCTTCTTCTCGCCCGACAAAACCCAACCGCTCTGTAGTAGTTGCCTTGACATTAATTTGGCCGATGTCGGTTTGCAAATCACTTGCTATTGTTTCAACCATACGATGTATATAGTTAGCCATTCGCGGTGCCTGTGCAACGATCGTCATATCTGCATTAGCAACCTTCCATCCCAAGCTATTTACTTTTGCATACACCATACGCAATAACGAGCGACTATCCACATTGCGATATTGCATATCAGTATCAGGAAAATGTTTTCCTATGTCGCCAAGTGCGGCAGCACCCAGCAATGCATCGCATAGTGCATGCAAAAGCACATCACCATCTGAATGCGCAACCAACCCAAAACGATGAGGAATTACGACACCACCAATAACAATCTTGTCGCCATCACCAAAAGCATGAACATCATATCCGTGGCCAATACGCATTGACATAATATCTCCCCACTACAGACTAAAATTAGATGACTGCTGTTGAATTAACATCTCAGCGATTGCTAAATCCTCCGGACGAGTGATTTTAATATTATCACTGCGCCCCTGAACTATAAGCGGATGATAACCATAAGATTCAACCGCAGAGGATTCATCAGTAACCATTTTTCCTTCAGCCAAGGCGCGCTGCAAACATGTTTGCAATAACCCCAAACGAAACATCTGTGGAGTTTGCGCATGCCATAGCAGGTTGCGATCAGCAGTCAATTGAATGCTGCCGTTCTCTACTTGCTTTAGCGTATCGCTCACAGGAACACCCAGTACTCCTCCGACAGGATGCTGCTGAACCACATTAACTAACTGAATGATATTATCAAGCGAAACGCAGGGGCGTGCCGCATCATGCACTAACACCCAATCATCAGGCACTACCTTCTGCGTTAGAAAATCCAATGCATTCAACACAGAATTGCAACGTTCATCGCCACCGATAACCTGATGGATTTTTGGATGCCGCGCCAGAGGTATAGTGTTCCAATGCTGATCATCAGCACTTAACACCAAAACAATGCCGGCAATATCAGGCAGCTTAAGTAAGCGCTCCAAAGTATTTTCAAGCACCGTTTTACCAGCAAGCGGCAGATACTGCTTGGGACAAACAGCACCCATGCGAGAACCTATTCCTGCTGCGGGGACAATAATCCAACAAGTTTTTTTTTGAGAAGACACAGATAGATCCATGAAACAGACTGATCCACAAAAAATGTAAAATCAGGATCGATAGAAAGAAAAACTATTTTTGTCCTTCATCCAAAATCATGAAAAAAGTTTCATCTTTTTTAATCAAGCCTATATCGTTGCGCGCACGCTCTTCAATGGTGTCCAAACCCGTTTTGAGCTCTTCCACTTCCACATCCAAAATGCGGTTACGCTCGCGCATACGATCATTTTCAGCTTGCTGAATTTTGATTTCGTTTTCCAAGCGATGGGCGTGCGCAAGGCTGCCGTCGCCAATCCATAGACGGTATTGCAGAGCCACAAGCAAAAGAACCAAGACACCCAATAACCATTTCATAATTGCTGTAATTTTTAAGTCACGATTTGGTTTTTATTACTACCAAAAAACAAAGGCCGACGTATCGGCCTTTGTTTTCACTTAGCTTACGCTTTAAACTCAGCACGGCCTTTGTAGGGAGCAGCTGCACCTAACTCTGCTTCGATACGCAACAAACGGTTGTACTTGGACACACGGTCTGAACGGCACAAAGAACCTGTTTTAATCTGACCAGCTGCAGTAGCAACAGCCAAATCAGCGATAGTAGTGTCTTCAGTTTCACCTGAACGGTGAGAAATAACTGCAGTGTAGCCCGCATCCTGTGCCATTTTGATCGCATCAAGAGTTTCAGACAGAGAACCGATTTGATTGAACTTGATCAAGATAGAGTTAGCGATCTTTTTATCAATCCCCTCTTTCAAAATTTTGGTATTGGTGACAAACAGGTCATCACCAACTAATTGGATTTTATGGCCAATCTTTTGAGTCAAGTCAGCCCAGCCAGCCCAGTCACTTTCATCTTTACCATCTTCAATAGAAATGATTGGATATTTAGCTGCTAGATCAGCAAGGTAATCAGAGAATTCATTTGTAGTAAATACACGACCTTCGCCAGCCAAATCATATTTACCGTCTTTGTAGAACTCAGAAGAAGCACAGTCCAGAGCCAAAGTTACGTTTTCGCCTAATTTGTAACCTGCCTTCTCAACTGCTTCAGCAATTACCTTCAGAGCATCTTCATTGGATGGTAAGTTTGGTGCGAAACCACCTTCATCACCTACCGCCGTATTCAAGCCTTTATCATGCAGGATTTTTTTCAAGCTGTGAAAAATCTCAGCGCCAACACGAAGAGCTTCAGCGAAGGTTTTGGCACCTACCGGTTGAACCATAAACTCTTGGATATCTACGTTATTATCAGCGTGCTCACCGCCGTTGATAATATTCATCATTGGCACAGGCATAGAGTATTTGCCTGGAGTACCGTTAAGATCCGCGATGTGTGCGTACAATGGTACTTTTTTGGAGATTGCTGCAGCTTTAGCGTTTGCCAGAGAAACAGCAAGAATGGCATTAGCCCCCAAAACTGTTTTGAAGTCCGTACCATCTGCTTTGATCATTGCATTGTCGAGCGAGCGTTGATCCAGCGCATCAAAGCCTACTAACAAATTTTTAATTGTTGTATTGATGTTATTGACTGCTTTCAATACACCTTTACCCAAGTAACGTGATTTGTCGCCATCGCGCAACTCCAATGCTTCACGTGAACCGGTAGAGGCACCAGAAGGTGCGGCGGCCGAACCCACAGAACCATCTTCCAGAATAACTTCGGCCAATACAGTTGGATTGCCACGGCTATCCAGAATTTCAAAAGCTTTGATGTCAACAATCTTAGTCATTCGTTTTCTCCAGAGTGTGTTTCTACAAAAATGGGGTAATGCCCTAATCTATATTTGATATTCGCTTATTATTGAATATCCAAAGGCGGTAAATTTTTTACTACATCATCAATTGTTTTCATTTGCTGTAAAAAAGGCTCAAGTTTATCCAATGGTAATGCACTAGGACCGTCGCACTTTGCCTTATTTGGATCCGGATGCGCTTCCAAAAACAATCCAGCAAGTCCTACTGCAATGCCTGCACGTGCCAATTCAGCAACCTGATGACGACGACCACTCGAAGCAGCACCCATTGGATCACGACACTGCAGTGAATGAGTTACATCGAAAATAACCGGGGCATTACCACTTACCTCACGCATAGTGCGGAAGCCGAGCATATCCACCACGAGATTGTCATACCCAAAGTTGGTGCCACGATCGCATAAAATTATTTTTTCGTTACCGCATTCAGCAAATTTTTCTACAATATTTTTCATTTGCCCAGGGCTGAGAAATTGCGGCTTTTTGATATTGATAACGGCATTGGTTTTGGCCATAGCAATCACCAAGTCGGTCTGGCGAGCCAGAAACGCCGGCAGCTGGATAACATCACATACATCTGCAACAGGCTGACACTGATAGATTTCATGCACATCGGTAATGACAGGAACACCAAAGGTTTGTTTGATTTCCTGAAAGATCTTTAAGCCCTCCTCCATTCCCGGACCACGATAAGAGTGAATGGAGGATCGGTTGGCTTTATCAAAAGAAGCTTTGAAAACGTAGGGAATTCCAAGTTTTTGTGTGACCTTTACGTAAGCTTCTGCAACCTGCAGAGCCATATCGCGCGATTCAAGCACATTCATTCCGCCAAACAATACAAATGGCAATGAATTACTGACCTGAACCTTACCAATACTTACAACTTGTTGAGACACAGGAGTTCCTTTTTTTGATCAAAAAAATCAAAACAATTAGGGCGCAATTTGTTGCGCCCTAACAGATTATTTTTTATTTACCAATGCTGCTTCGACAAACGCAGTAAAGAGTGGATGTCCATCACGTGGAGTAGATGTGAACTCTGGATGGAACTGGCAAGCAACAAACCATGGGTGATCCTGAATTTCCACCATTTCTACCAATGTATCATCGGCAGACCAACCACCAATTTTTAAGCCTGCTTTTTGCAATTGATCAACATAGTTGTTGTTGACTTCATAACGATGACGATGGCGCTCAACGATAACATCAGCACCATAAATATTGCGCGCATTAGAACCCGAAACCAGACGGCATTCTTGCGCGCCCAAACGCATGGTACCGCCGAGATCAGATGATTCGTCGCGCTTTTCCACTTCGCCATCAGAAGTGATCCACTCGGTAATTAAACCAATAACGGGATGCGGAGAATTACGGTCAAACTCTGTTGAATTTGCTCCTTTCAAACCGAGAACATTACGTGCGAACTCGATTACAACAGATTGCATGCCCAAACAAATTCCCAGATAAGGGACTTTATTCTCTCGGGCGTATTGCACAGCCATCAATTTACCTTCAACACCGCGCTCACCGAATCCACCAGGAACCAAAATCGCATCGGCATCCTTTAATATACCAACACCTTCCTGTTCAACACGCTCGGCATCAATGTAATTGATGTTTACTTTGGTACTTGTATGAATACCTGCATGGGTCAGTGCTTCAATCAAGGATTTGTAAGCATCCAGCAACTCCATGTATTTGCCGACCATGGAGATAGTGACTGAATTTACGGGATGGAGTTTGCCATCAACAACTTTATCCCACTCGCTCAGGTCAGCTTCGCGACACTGTAAGCCTAATAATTCAACCACAATTTGATCGAGACCGAAGCTTTGCAACAAACGCGGAATAGAGTAAATAGTATCTGCATCAGGTAGAGGCACTACTGCGCGTTCGGCTACGTTAGTAAAAAGCGCGATTTTACGGCGAGAGTCTTCATCCACCATCTTTTCTGAGCGGCAAAGAAGAATATCTGGTTGCAAACCAATAGAGCGCAGCTCTTTTACCGAGTGCTGGGTCGGTTTGGTTTTCGTTTCGCCAGCGGTAGCGATATATGGAACGAGCGTGAGGTGCATCAGTAATGCACGCGACCCCATTTCTACTTTTAACTGGCGAACCGCCTCCAAGAAAGGTTGTGATTCAATATCACCCACGGTTCCACCGATTTCTACCAAAGCCACATCAACATCGCGACCACCTTCGAGAATACGACGCTTGATCTCATCAGTGATATGCGGAATTACCTGAACGGTGCCGCCAAGATAATCACCACGGCGCTCTTTCCTTAATACCGTTTCATAAACACGGCCAGTAGTGAAATTATTACGACGAGTCATTTTGGTACGAATAAACCGCTCGTAATGCCCTAAATCCAGATCAGTTTCTGCGCCATCTTCCGTCACAAATACTTCACCGTGTTGGAATGGACTCATTGTGCCCGGATCAACGTTAATGTAAGGATCGAGCTTCATGATGGTCACTTTCAAACCACGAGCTTCAAGAATAGCTGCCAAAGAGGCTGAAGCTATGCCTTTGCCCAATGAAGAAACAACACCACCAGTTACGAATATATAGCGCGTCATGTAAAACCTGATTACTGTGAAAATGCGGAGCGGATTGGAGATAAATACCCTATTAATTACCCAACTGAGGGGTAAAGGAATTTATCGCTTAGGACGGGGCGCCAGAGTAACAGAAACCCACTTTCGGCTCAACGAAAAGCTGACTTCAAAGACAGGGGAGATGAAATAAGTAATTGATCTACATAAAGGTTAGTGTAGGGTCAATACCTTCTATTCGCCATCAAGTACATCCGTAAAAGCGGCTTGAATATGGCAACTGGCGAATCCGCGCGAATGAAGAAAACGCATTTGCCTGGCTTTTTCACGCCCATCAGCCGGAAGCTGATGAAACCGTTTATGCCGCACTTCCTTTGCCAACTTAGGCCATATGTCATCTTGCTCGTTAATCAGGATATCGAGCAGTGATGAGGGCACTCCACGCTCACGCAACTCCATTTTAATCAAGACACTTCCCTTGCCCTGACGCTGGCGCATACGAATAAAAGCCTCTGCAAAACGCTCGTCAGATTGCAACCCTTCTTCTATTAGCCCAGCAATTGCTGTTTCTACATGCTCGTTCTGACCATATTTGCGAACCAACTTCTCTTTTAGCTCTTTGGCAGAATGCTCCCGTAATGCCAGTAAATTCATAGCACTTAAGCGTATATCACCAGCATTTATCTTATTTTGTAACATCAATTTTTCGCCAAAAAAATGGCTGCATAAGCAGCCATTTATTCTATATTTATTGCCAATCAATTAACTGGAGGAAACTGCGCAACCACTTCTGTCACAGCTCGACTTAGCACCTCTCGCTGCTGCTGAGGTGCCATTCCGCGGCTTAGACGCTTTTCGGATACGCCTCTCCAAATTGGCTTATCGGTTTTTGCATCAACAATATCAATAATCAGGCTACCTTGGTTGTAGACACGTACCCCAGTGTTCACGCCATAAAAAAGCGGACGAGGGTAACGATAGCCCCGCCCGTAGTAACCAAAGCCGTAAAGATCATCATAGCTACGTGGATCGATCTTCTCTTCTATCACCACATGGTAACTCACCACAAAATCGGGCTTCGCGCCTACCGCAGCAGATTGATAACGTTTCCCCAACTCAGCCTCCAGAGCAGAATGGATGTGACTGAGAGTAAAAGGAGAAATTAAAATATTTTCTTTGGTATCTTGCTTGGTTTCGGCAACACTAAAGGTCTTCAACGCTGAAAAATCAAATTCAGCCAAATGATCTGTTTCAACATAAGGCTTATTGGTACAACCTGCCAACACCAGTAAACCCATAGCTACCAATAACAATCCTAAACGCTTCATAATTACCCTCATCTGCTCAACTGAGTTTAGACTGCTGTGAAAATTGCCTAAATCTGGATATAACCTTAACTTGAGTATTTATCCTTTTGATTTGGAACAACTTTACCTACAAATTTAAAAATTACGCAATGTAATGCAGCATAGTGAGCAGTAATCCAGGATGCAAGCGCTAGAAACCTTGGTAGAAGCTTTGCCTTTCAAAAAGGCAAAGCTTTTTAAACATCAATATCAAATTTCAATATCGTCTGTTACATCGGAACCGCCCGGGCTCAATGACAATGCAGGAGTAGCCAAAAGCTCCGCCCGCACTTTCTGCTCAAGCTCTTGTGCAAGCACAGGATTTTCCTGCAAAAACTTCATTACATTGTTCTTACCTTGACCTATTTTGTTGCCTTGATAAGCATACCAAGCACCTGACTTATCGATTAAGCCAAGCTTCACGCCGTAGTCAACGATCTCCCCCATCCGATTGATGCCTGAACCATAAAGGATCTGAAATTCGGCTTGTTTGAACGGTGGAGCAACTTTGTTCTTTACTACTTTGACACGAGTTTCAGAACCAATTACTTCTTCACCTTCTTTGACAGCGCCAGTACGGCGAATATCCAAGCGCACTGAAGCATAAAATTTAAGCGCATTTCCGCCTGTGGTTGTCTCCGGGTTGCCAAACATTACGCCGATTTTCATACGGATCTGGTTGATGAAAATAACCAGGCAGTTGGCGTTTTTAATGTTGCCCGTGATCTTACGCAGTGCTTGGGACATCAAACGCGCCTGCAAGCCCACATGGTGATCGCCCATTTCGCCTTCGATTTCAGCGCGCGGTGTAAGCGCAGCTACCGAGTCAACAACCAGAACATCTACTGCACCAGAGCGCACCAGCATGTCAGTAACTTCCAATGCCTGCTCGCCAGTATCAGGCTGGGAAACAATCAGGTCCTCTACGTTGACGCCCAGTTTCGTTGCATAGATGGGATCGAGAGCATGTTCCGCATCGATAAAGGCACAAGTGCCGCCTGCACGCTGTGCTTCGGCGATAACTTGCAGAGTCAGAGTGGTTTTACCGGAAGATTCAGGGCCATAGATTTCAATAATTCGCCCTTTAGGCAACCCGCCGATCCCCAAAGCGACATCAAGCCCGAGAGAACCCGTGGAAATCGCAGGAATAGCAACTTGCTCTTTGTCGCCCATGCGCATGACAGTGCCTTTACCGAATTGACGTTCGATTTGGCTTAACGCGGCCTGCAGCGCTTTTTCTTTGTTCGCATCCATCTGACACCTCAACATATATAAAGAAACACGTTATCTGACAATTTTTATGGGTTTTATGGTGCTGCCATTTGCAGCTTACCAGTGATCTTCCAGACAACACCGGAATCTCACCATTGGGAATAGCATACAACAAAAACCTGTATACGCAAACAGTACTAGCATTTTATACAGTATTTTTCTCGCCAGTTTGCAAAATGTGCAGATAACCTCACTCTGGCGCTTCCGAATGACCTGTTTTGCTGTGAAATATTACCAAAATACCAAGGGATTATTTCCTCGCGGCACCTCCAAGCCTACTTTAACCTGAGCCTCAGAACATTAAGGATACTCAATGTTCCCCAGCAGAACTTGCCCGGTGCTTCTGAGCAAGCCTTGTTAATCACTAGAAGGAGTTTCGTTATGAAGCCGCAATTGTTATTAGGGCTGGCAACAGCCTGTTCTCTTCTCTTATCCAGCCAAACACTCATGGCTCATGGCGCAGCCGATGCGGATGCTGGCGGCCTGCGTGAACTTGTCGCACAAAGCGCTGCCGTGGCTTACGGCAAAGTTGTCGATATCCAATACCGTAATTCAGAGCCAACCCGTGAAGAACCCAAAGGCGTACCCCATACGTTCGTTACCTACGAAATTGGCAAGGTATTCCGCGGTTATCTACCTGAAAAAGTTGTCTTGCGCATTCCCGGTGGAGCAGATGGCAGTGGTGGTGCTTACACAGAAACCACCGCTCCCACCTTTGCACGCGGTGAAACGGATGTGCTGTTCATTCCAGGTGGCGAACCTGCCGACTGCCAATTGGTGAACTGTGTTGAAGGTCGCTTCCGTGTTCTTGATGACCGTATTTACAGCGGCTTTGGTGTTCCATTGGTAGCCGCAGAAAAAACATTGGAGTTCGGAGGCAAGCCACGTTTTGACGTAAATACGATGGAAATGCCGCGCCCTGCTTTTGACATGGTGATTAAACAGCCCGATGCCGCGCGCTGGATTGAAGCCAATAAAATCGATAGCAAAGGATTAGAAGAGCTTCGCAAAAAGTATGAAGCCGAAGCGCCCGCTTTGTATCGCATCAATATGAATGTGGAAGGCCACACCAAGGCAGATGATTACACCGGTGAAGCGCCTGCGGAAGTGATCAATAAGTACCGTGAGCCATTAATTACGGATGAGTTTTTTGCATTGATCGAACACTTCAATGCAGAACTTGGCCAACCGCAAACCCGCGTGGTTTTAGCCAACCCCAAACTCCCCTTCACAGTGAAACCTCCTGTAGCAGTTGCGGTAAAGGAATTAGCTATCACAGCGCCCAAGCCCAGCGCGGAAGAATTGAAATACCGCGGCCAAACCGAAGGCTCTTTGGACATAACCACTGCAACCTCTTCATTAACCGTCAAGTAATATAGGGAGACATATCATGTTACGGTTTACTTTTTTAATCGCTTCAGTAATGGCGCTACTTGCACAACCCGCGCTGAGCGCATCATGGCTTGAGTGTGATGGCGATAGCGGCAAAAAACTACGTTGGGGTGGTAACTCCACAACAGCACGTATCAATACGACCAGCTTTAGCGGTAGCAATCTGACTGCTGTACAACGCGGCATTAATGCAACCAATGCAAACCCATCTCCTTTTGTGATTAATGCAACAACCGAAACCGGTGGTGTAAGCAGAGGCAATGGCCAGAATGAAATTTATGCAAAAAACATATCGCCACCAGGTGTAGCGCAAATGAATTACCACTGCTATTGGTTTTTCGGTTGGCATTACGGTTTGGATGAAGTGGATATTGTGTTGGATTCTGATCGCACCTGGACCAGCTCCACGGCAAAATCATCCAACTTTAGTTACACCGGTTCTGCCCTTCCGATTGATTCTGTTATTACGCACGAGGCTGGACACTTCCTTGGTTTGATGCACGTAAATTGGGAATACAATGTGATGGGCGATTCATGGCGTCATCACCATACCAACGGCACCACAGCCAATATTTATTTTGGTGAGGATGCTTCACATGGCTCACGTGTGTTGTACGGCAACCAATCAAGTACTTTCAATGATGTGTCAGTCGCACACTGGCGTCGTACCGGTGCCGATGGCGAATATTCAAGCCATGATCGCGTGCGAATTCGCAACAATGCCAATACTGCAAACCTGACACCTATCACGATTGCAGGTGAGCCAGGCTTCCGTGTTACTCGCGGCACCACGGTACGTCCGGAATTTACGTTGGAAAACAATGGCAAAACCACACACAACAATATTGCGTTTGGTATTTACATTTCTACCAATGATTTTATCAGCACTAGCGATAGAAGAATTGCCGGCGGTACTTTCGGTTCACTCAGCCCGGACGATGTGCACACCACCACTATCCCCGTGTACATCCCTGGCGATTTGACTGTTGGACAAAATTATTGGCTCGGTATTGTCATCGATGAAAACAATGCAATCTCCGAAACCAATGGCGACAACAACATGGCTTACATTCCAATCCGGATTCAATAAGCACAGACTCAACGGTTATTTTATCTACTAATAAAAACGCCGGAGCATCATCACTGCTCCGGCGTTTTTTTGTATCGATTTAATCTATTTAACGCTCAGCTAATTAACGTTAAACAACCTAACTTTTAATCTATTTCACTTTTTATTTACTTCACTTTTGATCTACTTCACTTTTTATTTACTTCACTTGGGGGGCTACCCACTCGATAACATCTTTGCTCAGGTCTTTCAGGCATTTACGCGTTGCAGAACACACTGTCGCGCCGGTATTGCCCAGATCCAATATGTCTGTCGATGGCGTAAATTCATTTAATGTCATAATGGCGCAGGTGTGTTTCGCTGTGACCATGTCATCCTTTCCTTTTATTACCGCAACCGTCACCTGCACTTTGGGAAGTGGACTGGCTTGTTTAGTCCCGAATTGACGACTGCCATCACCTAACACCAATTTTTCAATATCAATTGCCACCACCGGTACTACACCGTTCATAATTTTGTCCAGTGTGCTGACGGGCTCAAGCCGTATACCGTCTTTATCGGCCTGCTCAACCAGATTCTCAACCAATACTTTATCGATATCGCAGGGAAACTCTGACTGTTTATATTTGTAACCTTTCACATTAAAACCAATGTTTTGGTTGATATACACCAAAGGCTCTTTGGAATTGGAAGCAGTAGACTCAGCAACAGCCGATAGTGGGTGCAAGAGCGCAGCCCCCAACAGCAGAGAAGCCAGCGATGATATTGCTCCCAGTGAGCGTGCAATAGATGAATGTTTCATAACATTACCCCGTATGGATGCGTCTTGTGAATGTGATGCAAAATAACACTCGCCGATACATCAAGCGCTGTGTATGGGTTGACTATATTGCAAAGGGCAATGAAAACACTGACCATCCTAAAACTTCGTGCTTACCTTTTGCTTACCAAATTTTTCCACTTATAAATCAATAAGATAGAAACATTGTAAACCGATGCTTTACTTGTATTCGCAAGCGTATTTCTTGCAAAATTACACTCATAGACGCGGCTTACCAAACGCACTCTAGCTATACAGACCAATAAGAAAAACTTACCGAAAAAGGTATATCCATGCTGACCGCAACAGGCTCCTGGTTACAATGAATGCGCATCAAGAAACCAGTTTTATGCTGGGAGAGGTAAAAGTATCCCCCTCTCACAACACACTCTGGACGCCCACTAAAAGTCTCAAATTGCAACCCAAGGCAATGGCGGTACTCCATTACCTTGCGTATAACCAAAATCGCGTCATCAGTAATGAAGAGCTGATTGAACGACTGTGGGAAGGCCGGGTCGTCACACACGGTTCGGTGCAAAAGAGCATTAATGCGCTCCGCAGTGCGTTCAACGAATTGATTGGTGATCAGGAATTAATTGCGCATTATTCAAAGCGCGGTTATCAACTGATGATAGCACCACAATTTCTTGCCCACCCTTTACCCGATGAGGTGAATGCCTCTGCTGTAGCGAACCGCCAAGCAGCCAACATTAACCCCTTACGGCTATGGCGCACGGCGATTCTGACAGCAGTCATATTGGCAGCAGTGGGTATTATTTTTAACACCCTTGAGTGGAGCACCCTCTATTTACCCAGCGATCACAAAACGGTGTTCCAATCTACCCGGGGTTACACCAACGAAACCGGGCATGAGCAAAGTGCAACGCCACACCCGGATAACCAGCATATTGCCTACATCCGTGAAAAACGAACGACTAACAAACAAAATGCTGCCAGGAGCGCGATCGAAAGCGACATCATTATCCGAAACGCAGCGGGTAAGGATTGGCGTGTAGCCAATAGTGGCGGCCGTTGGTTTAAGTTAGCCTGGTCGCCTACCGGAAATAATTTGGTCGCGATTGAGATAAAACATCGCGATGGTTTGCCAATAGGCGGGCAGTTTTATCAAGCGCCCAATTATCTTTATTCATTTCATATCTTCACACTGGATCTTGCCCATGAACAGTTACTGGAAAAACAGCAACTCAGCCAATGGCAAGGGCATATTTTTAGTGTGACCTGGTGGGATGAAAGCACGCTTGAGATTGTTGCCAAACAAGGTCCTAATTCCGGCAATGGCCGCTATCACTATTCCCTTGCTAACCAACAACTAACATTGCTGGATGAATATGAAGGTGCGGTCAACCCCGTTGCCAGTGCCGTACTCAACCAAAAAACCGCTCTTGCGAGCTTGCATAAAAACAAAATCCAGATTGATTTTTTAGATGCAAAACAACAGCGTATAAATCGCACCCAATTGGACGTTACGTCTGTTGATATTAGCTGGATTCCCGATGGCAGCGGTATATTGGCCTATGCCGAAGCGGAGCGAAAATTGATCGCCGTTTACCTCAATGGAAAGCAAGTAACTATTCCACTTACCGATAGCAAAGATAAAATTTTCTCACGCCCGCATTACAGTGCAGACGGCAATGGCATTTTTTATACAGAAGAGAAACGCAGCTCCAATATTTTACTGGCTGGATTGGATGGCACTAAAAAACAACTGACAGAAAATACGGATTTTAATTATGCCGCGAGCTCTTCTCCCAACGGCGATAAAATCGTTTATGCATCGGTGCGCAACAACCAAATACAGTTATGGTTGGTAGAAAATGGACAAGAGCGACAACTCACACAACAGCCTATACCCAAAAAAGTTGATGCGATTGTGTGGTCTGATGACGGCGAACATATTGTTTTCAATGCCGACAACCAGGTTTTCCATCATAACTTGCTCACAGATGAAACCACGCTGCTGGTAAACGGTGAAACCAAAATAGAACCCATTGCCTATTTTCCCGCCACCCATCAACTGGTTGCACTACAACACAACGGCGATATTAGAAATTTATGGCGTTTTGAAGGAGAACACCATAAACAACTGACTTTTGGTGCGGTAGGTTCAGCTATCGAATTTAATGGGGATATTTATTTCCAATACGTGAGTGAGCATGGCCTCTGGGCGTTGCGCCACAAGGATGACTCGCTTGCACGAATTACATCAAGCCTGACCGAGTACAGCAAATTACTGAAGGCTGACCAGCAAGGTATTTATTTTATGACAGGTGGTGTGTGCCAGGAATCGGATATTTACTATCAAAATTTTGCAACAGCAGATCAATCGGTGTTTATAAAACAGGAAAATCATGCAGTCTCAACAACATCGTTCAACACCAATAAAGGTTTGCTGCAGACCGAGTGTTATTTACCGGAAGCGAATATAGTGCTGCTTCAATAAGCAGCACTAGAGCAATTGATTTATTCTTTGTAGAGCACAGAGCACTGCTTGTTCCTGCACAGAAGCTCTGTCGCCATGAAAATGTTTTAATTCTGTTTTAAGCTCCCCTGTCGCAAGCGCCCATGCAAACCATACAGTGCCGACCGGCTTTTCGGGAGAGCCGCCGCTTGGCCCCGCGATACCACTGATCGCAACAGCGATATTCGCACCCGACAATGTCAGTACTCCTTTAGCCATTTCTATTACTACTGCCTCACTGACTGCACCTTCACGCGCGAGTATCTCGCCGGATACACCAAGCAATTTTTCTTTTGCTGCATTGGCATAACTGACAATGCCGTATTCAAACCAGGCAGAGCTGCCGGCAATTGCGGTAATCGCCGCAGCGACACCACCGCCAGTGCAGGATTCCGCCGTCGCAATGCGCCAATTGCGTTGTACTAATTGTTCACCCAAGGATTGGCTCAGTTGAAATACATGATTATTCATCGCAAAAACCTCTTATAAAAATCGCGGCCATACGCAACAGAAAAGACAACCTATACTTCAACCATCCTATTAGCGAGAGTTTTCGGCGTGCAATCTATTCCCGGCTATCACATCAAGACCCTGATCGGTGAAGGCGGTATGGCTAAAGTCTATTTGGCTGTACAAAAATCCCTTGATCGGGCAGTGGCAATTAAAGTGTTGGATGCACGCTTGAATCAAGACCCGATCATCCAGCAACAATTCGAGCAGGAATCACTCCTGATTGCCAAACTGAGCCACCCCAATATTATCCAAATTATTGATAAAGGGATTAATGACGCACAGCTCCCCTACTTTGTTATGCCTTACATCAAAAGTGTTTCATTGGAAACCGTTTTGCCACGCAATGATATTAGTATCACCCGCAAACTGGATGTATTAATCCAGTTATGTAGCGCGCTGGCCTATGCGCACCGCAACGGTATTGTGCATCGCGATATTAAACCTGCCAATGTATTAGTCGATTACGATGGCCGCGCCTATTTAGTGGATTTTGGTATCGCCGGTTATTTTACGGCGAACAAAAATGCCCCAACGTCCGAAACAGAAATGGTCATGGGCACCGATGCCTATATGGCTCCTGAGCAATATAACGGTACATCACACACCAACCAGATGAGCGATATTTATTCGCTGGGCGTGCTCATTCATGAAGTTATTTTTGGTGTAACACCCAGGCACGCAACAGAACAAACCTATGCATTACCAACCACTGATAAATATCAAATGGCGAATGCGCTTCGCCCGATCATTAATCGCTGCATTGAAACCAACCCTGAACTGCGCCCTCGCAGTGTCGATGAAATACGGCAACAATTATTGATTATTTCCCAAGGGCGGCATTTGCATAGCAACCGCTGGAGCACGGAGTCCACCCGCGATAACATCCCACCCAATTACACCCTTCTGGATGTACTGAAAGAAAATCCTTTCGGTGCCACCTATTTGGTCAACGATCCAAAACACCAGAGATTCCTGGTAATCAAAAAACAAAATGTGAACCATCTTGGTAATGCACCGCAGTACGCCGCAAAATTAATGCAAGTGCAACATCCACATATTGCGCGCATTTACGGTACAGGAAAAAACCCACGCGTTTTCATCAGCGCAATGGAATATCTTCCCTATGGCAACTTACAAGAGCGGCTTAACCAAACGATTGAAGCAGATCAATGCCTGAGCATTGCCCAGCAATTGTTTAATGCACTGGCATGCGCACATTCTTATGGCATTGTGCATGGCAACTTGCGCCCCAGTAACATTTTATTTGCAGGGAAACAGCATTTGAAATTAAGTGATTTTGGTTTTCCTTCGCACAGCTACGGGGAAGATTCACATTGGTATCAGCCAGCCGACCAAACGATCAACAACGCGCCCTCTTTTGCCACCGATGTCTATGCAATAGGCGCGATACTGTTCCAAATACTGACGGGAACACCACCCAAATGTGAGTGGTGGGGTTTGAAAAATCGTTGGCAATTGCGAAAGACGGCTCGCCCGATCAGCAAACTGATATTAAAAATTATCCACACGAATCCGAATAAGCGCATTACCAGTGCAGATCAGGCAGCAACTGCGTTTAACCAATTACAAGGCGCGCAACAAACGCAGATATCCGCAACAACACCCAAGGGGTAATTACGCCTTTTCACTTTTGTCAGTAATATCCAATACCGACTCCATCGGAACCAATTCCAGCGTCAAGCCACTGGATTTGGCAACAGGAGGTGCACGCCTGGTATTCGGTGTCGTTGTACTTTTAGCCTCAGCCGCCAATTTTGCCTGCCGCTGCAATTCAAGCTCCTGTTTTTTTACATCGGCCTTGCGCTGCAATTGCATTGACATCTGGCGGCACTTTTCTGCTTGCAATTGCATACCGGGCAATTCAGCCAACACCTCTGACAGCAGCACATACGCATCCGGTAGGCCGTCAAAATCAGCGAATTGTTTATGCATGCCATTCAATAATCTGACGGCCATTTTTAAATCGCCATTTTGTTTAAACAAGCGCGCCAATTGCACCCGCATGGAGGCTGATGCAGGCAAATAATTGGGCGATAAAAACAGTATTTGTTTAAAGGTTGATGTGAGCTTGTCAAAACGTTTTTTACGGCTAAGAAACTCCAAATACACCAGCCCGTAGTCTTCCATTAGCGCCGTTTTTTTGCACACATACAACAGATCAAAAAACTGTTCAAAGAAACTGGCCTCATTGGGAAAACGTTTGAAGGCCTGATAATAAAGTGTAACCACCTGTTCGTAATCACCTTCTTTTAGATGCACCATAATGTTTGCACGCATCCGTTCGATATCAGTGCGCTCAGATTTTTCATCATCTTCATCCGAACGCGCGCTGTAGCCGAGCTGTTCCTGATATTGAAACAACATATAACCCATCAAGTGAAACATCACGATGGTGTAATAGTTGGAAATAATCGCTTGCAATAAATAAGACATTGCCGGAAACAAAGTACCTATCCACTCATGCAACACACCTACAGAGGTCATCATGATGAGCATAAATACAATCAACAACCCATAGGGCAAACCAATAGCAGCCATTAGTGCGATTGCCGCAAAGGGATTCATCGCCTCGAACATATTTTCAGTTTGCGCAAAGCGAATCAAAATGGCAGGCAACGAAAGTGCAACCAAAAAGCCGATCAAACCACCAAACGCCATTCCCAAATAATGGTAACTAACCCCCACTACGACCACTAAAACAATCGTCATCAATACCAATTGCAACAGCAATTTGATGCCGCCCTGATAGGCATCCATCACATCGGGCGCTTTCATTTCCCCCATCGCGGTTCGCTCAAGGCAAGTAAAGCTGTATTTCATTAACGAACCCACAGCAAACAAATACAGCACGATTGCCAAAATAAATAAGAATGGAATCAAGGTTGCCACTACCGACAAAATCGAGGTAATCACAATCAAACTCATAGAAGCGGAATTAAGCGGATATTTAAACGCCTCTGGCAAGCGCCGCCAAAAAGGTTCCACTGTGTTGCCCGAACCGAGGCTTTCCAACACTGAACCGCACACAAAACAACGCGCACCTTTATGTTCATCATCAACACATTGATCGCATTGATGGATATTGCACTGTGGGCACGAATAAGTAGCGCCATCGAGCGGATGATATTTGCAATAATTCACTTTACACTCCTTGTGCCAATTGTTGCGCAAGCTGTACCGACAGCGCCTCGTAATGGGATTTTTTCTGGATGTCGCGCAAGCGTTGGAAAGCAGCAGCAAGTTTTCCTGCGTACACCACCAGCGCAGGATTTTTACAGCCGCGCTCCAGTAGCTGCATAAACACCTGCTCTGCTGATTGCGGATTTTCCAAGGCTGCGAATTGCATTCCCAACTTCATCGCCGCTTGCTCGCTGAGCAGACCATGCACTTCCGGGTTATCTTTCCATACTTTATCCAATTGCCGAATGTGTTCAGGAGCAAGTAAAGGAACCGTCAGTAAATGAATAATTCCCTCGTGGTAATGTTCCCCGCGGGTTATTTTTAGCAAGTTATAGCGAATCATCGCCAATTCAAAATTGCCTTTACGCTCCTTCATCAGCTCATCGACCAATACCAGCGCACGGTCAAAGCGGTGTTTTTCAATTGATTCATAAATTTCTGCCAACGGTTGTTGCTGTGGATCTATCCCCTGATCATTTTCAATATATTCTTTATTAAACATATTGCGATTCAATAGCCACGCGAATGCGATCAGGAGCGCACCTGCAGCAAAGCCGCCAGCATGCGCCATAAAGGCAACGTTTGATCCGGTATCTGTGTAATAGCTGTAAATTTCCTTGCCGATATAAAACGGCAAAATAAGCAGTGCTGGCGCGCGGAAATAACCCACCAAAAAGAAAAACCAATAAAAAAATTCGATCTTCTTTAAACGAAATACCGCAAGGTACATTGCCATTACGCCAGAAATTGCACCGGACGCTCCCACCAACGGCGTTGTGCTCTGCCAATCCGAAGCGACTTGCGCAAAACCGGCTGCCACACCCGAGAGCAGATAGAAAAGCAAAAATCGCCAATGGCCAATCGCCGCTTCAACGGCAAATCCGCACACAATCAGGAAAAACATATTGCCCAGCAGATGCATAATGTCGCCGTGCAAAAATTGGTGTGTGATAAAACTGAAAACGCGCAAATCGCTTGCGCGCAAGCCATTGGCAATAAAACTGATCGATTGCATTTGCTTGTGCAATAACGCGCGGTTAGGTGCCCACTGGTCGTAAGCATCCGGTAAAAAATGTTGGCGGGCATTTTTTTGCAAATACGCGTAGAACTCTTCACGCATCAAAATATCGCTCACAATCAGCTCAACCTGATTGGCTTGATACTCACGGCGATACTGTTGCAATAACTCCTGCTCTTGTTGCTCTTCCAGGTATTTTTCAAATACCGGCCACTCTTGCTCCAAAAAGCCCTGCTCCTGATACGACATCATGGACTCAAGTATTTTTTTGGTATCCCCGCTTTGGTAGAAAAAATAAATCATCACATTGAGCAGAACCAAGGTGCACAAAATGATGGGAGCATTGCGCCAATCCAGCTGCTTTTCGGTGGGAACTATAATCATGTGAAACGCTAATCCTTTCGTTATTTATTAATAAAGTCTTTAGGGCAGCTACTGTCTGCATGCCTGTAGAACGATAACACCAGTGCCAGTATAGAACCCCGGCCGCTTATTTGGGCGACATACAACAGCCAGCGGTTTTTCAATGCCCTCACTATTCATCATACAAATACAGCCGCAGTGCTTGACTTATCTTAACCCTTCAGCAAAAATAGCTTATAAATATGATTTATATAACAATCAATAAAGAGAGGACATATTATGAAGCACACGCCATCAATTCGCTTTCCCCGTACCAGCCTGTTTTTAGCCATGAGCCTGCTAGCGCCGCTGGCATCAGCCCAGGATACCGCCGCGGACAACTCCGTTGAGGAGGTTGTCGTAACCGGTATGCGCGCCTCATTAGAGAAGGCCATTGCCGTCAAGCAACAAAACACCAAGGTGATGGAAGCCCTGGCGATGGATGATATCAACGCCACCCCTGCTGTTACCATCGCTGAAGCACTGGTTCGTCTGCCTGGCATTAATGGCTCGCGTGACCGCGGCAATGAAAGTCAGGCGGCCATCCGTGGTCTTGGCCCACGAATGGTGTTGGGCACCGTGAATGGCCGTGAAGCCGCAAGCCCCGAGCCTGGCCGTGCCATCCGCTACGAACAGTATCCATCTGAATTGGTATCGGCAGCGGAAGTTTATAAAACCCAATCTGCCGATTTGGTAGAAGGCGGGATTGCTGGCACCATCAACCTGAAAACTATCTCTCCCCTTTCACACACTGGCCCTGTGGCAACTGTGCGTGTGGGTGTGCAGCACAACGAAAGCGCGGAAGACATTCCGGATTACAACCCGCTGGGCAACCGGTTTAGCGGTGCGTTTGTCCATCAATTCAGCGATACCTTTGCGGTCGCGATCGGTGCCTCAACCCAAACCCAAAAGAACGCTTATGGCTCCCTGCAAGGCTGGGGTTACAGCACCGGTAATTGGGATCTGGATGGACAAGGTTCTAACGGCAACACGCCATGGGGTGTTGCGGCAGAAATGAAAAAGCTCGATACCGACCGCGATGGCGTGATGACCACTTTTGAGTGGCAGGCGAGCGATGCGCTTAACGTGAAATACGATGTGCTCTACACCAAATTTGCGATGGACGAGCAGCAAAACCAAACCTGGGCACAAGATATAGGCTTGAACCCGGGCCCTTGGGGCGGTTGGGGTATAGAAGACACCAATGCCGATGGCCGCCCGGATAATCTGTTAAGCAATGTGGTGATGGATGGCAACAAAGCCGTCGCTGCCACCATTAATGGGTGGGAAGGCCAGATCCGCCACGTGATTGGCGCGTATCAACAAGAAAACAGTGGCCTTACCCAGGGTTTGAAATTCAGCCACACCGGTTTTGACAACTGGCAAATCGATGTGGATCTATCGCACTCCACTGCTGAGCGTGAGAACTACTGGAACGCGATTTATCTGGATCAGTACGCCGAAACCTGGAGTTACGATACCCGCGGTCGCCCTTCTATCACCGCACCCGATGGCTCACCACTGTTGTCACCAGAAACAGCGGCTTACAACTGGATTGGCAACGCCAACGAAGGTTCAACGCTGGAAGACAAATTGCAAAGTGCGCAGTTTGATATCAAACGCGATCTGGATGCAGGCCACTTGCGTGCACTGAGCTTTGGTGCGCGCACTGCTGACCGCGAGAAAGAAGTGATCTGGACGGATTTCAGCATGAGCCGCAGTGTTGATAACGGCATCGCGGTCGCCTTCCCCGAAGGTTTCCTGAGCAGTTATACGCTCGGCGCTTTCGATACGATTCCGTTCCTGAATGCACCGTCTTACGCAAAAACCGCTGAACTTATCTATGGTGGCGTTGCGTTTGATACGGCTGCCGTCAATGAAAGCCGCTATTGGAAAGTCGATGAACAAAACGATGCGGTTTACGTCAAGCTGGATTTTGAAGGCCAACTCGGCGGCTTGGATTACAACGCAAACATCGGTGTGCGTCAGGTTGATATCAGCACCAAGAGTTACGCATTAAACGGCGAGCATGTCGATAACGATTTCTCCAAAGCCCTACCAAGCGCCAGCTTGAACCTGGATTTGGATGACACTCGCAAATTGCGCATTGGTGTATCGCAAGCGATTTCACGCCCACCACTGGATGAGTTGCGCGCAGGTCAATATATCAGCGCGATCAACACCGGAAGCTCCGGCGGCGCAGGTAACCCGTTATTGGATCCATTCACTGCCGACCAAATTGACGTTGCTTATGAATGGTATTTTGCGTCTGAATCGCTCGCCGCATTGAGCCTGTATTACAAAGATATTAAAAATTATATTGGCAACGCGACGGTGGGTACCTTCACCAGCCAACAAGGTACATTTGAAATTTACGGGCCAGTGAATGGCGATGGCGGTTACGTGCGCGGTGCAGAAGTGACCTTCCAAATGCCATTGGAATTTTTACCCGTTGAAGGCTTTGGTATTTATTCCAACTACGCGTTTGCCGAATCCAATATTTATGAATTCGCGCCTTCAGATAACCCATTACCTATGGCCGGTCTGGCAAGGGATACCGCAACGCTGGATTTGTGGTACAGCAACTACGGTATTGATGCGCGCTTGGGGTGGAAATACCACTCGGCTTACACCAGTGCGTTCAGCTGGGACAGCTATGACCTGACCACGCTGGATGCAGAATTAGGTGTTGGCCTGAGCCTCGCGTATGAAATCAATGAACATTACAACGTGCGTTTTCAGGTGTTTAACCTCACCAACGAACCACTGCGTCTGACGCAAAATAATGATTCAGGCAACCTGAAACGTTTTGATGATTATGGCCGCAGTTATTTGCTGGATTTCACCTGGAAGTTGTAAGCATTGGTTTCTGCTTTTTTGTTTTGTCATGAATGAACCCTTAGTTTACGGCTGCTTCGGCAGCCGTCTTTTTAATACGGGAACATTCTGGCCTCTGCGAAACTATCCCTAATAAAAAAGTATGTATATGAAAAACTGGCTAACAAAATTCCTGTTTATTTTTGCGCTCATCCCTGCGTCTAATTGGGCAGCGCAACCCTTCTATGTCGGTGCTGATTTATCCTACGTTAATGAAATGGAAGATTGCGGTGCGGTGTATCGGGATAAAAATAAAAAAGTAGATCCATTTACACTCTTTGCCACTAAAGGAGCCAACCTTGTGCGCGTCCGCTTATGGCATAACGCACAATGGACAAAGTATTCAAACTTGGACGATGTCAGCAAAACGCTGCAACGCGCCAAAAATAACAACATGAAAACCTTGCTGGATTTTCATTACTCAGACACTTGGACAGATCCGGAAAAACAATTTATCCCAAAAGCCTGGGCGCATATCACCGACACCAACGAATTAGCCAAAGCGCTCTACGATTACACGACTGAAACACTATCAGCCTTGGATAAACAAAATCTGCTGCCCGATATGGTGCAGGTAGGCAACGAAACCAATATTGAAATATTGCAGCAGGAAGCCAGTATTGTTCACGGCATTCCGGATTGGCAGCGCAACGCCACCTTGTTAAACAGTGGCATAAAAGCCGTGCGCGATTACAGTCTGGCAAACGGAAAAAATATCCGGATTATTTTGCATATCGCCCAACCGGAAAATGCACTCTGGTGGTTTAAACAAGCCAGTGAAAATGGCGTAACTGATTTTGATATTATCGGGCTCTCGTATTACCCACAGTGGTCTACTTACACCCTGCCCCAATTACCCGATGCGATTAAAAAATTAAAAGGCATTTACGGCAAAGAGGTTATGATTGTCGAAACCGCCTACCCCTGGACGTTGGAGAATTTTGACAAAGCCAGCAATGTATTGGGCAAGCAAGCGGTACAACCTGACTTTCCTGCGACACCTAAAGGCCAGGTGCTGTATCTGGTAGCATTGACCCAATTGGTTAAAACCGCCGGTGGCTCAGGAGTTATATACTGGGAGCCAGCATGGGTCAGTACCCGTTGCACCACTTTATGGGGCAAAGGCTCGCACTGGGAAAATGCCAGCTTTTTCGACGCAGCAAAACGCAATAATGCACTGCCAGCGTTTTTGTTTTTCTCTACAAACTACAAATAAAAGACACACATACCAAGATCGACAAGTGAGAGCCATATGAACAACATACTAAAAAAATTATTGGGGAAAAACCTGCCTCCGCTCCATCGTCTGCGAACCGGGTTAATGGGTTTGGCACTGTGCGGATTCATAACAGCCTGTTCCCCCACACCCGATCCTCGCCTTGCAGCGATTGCAGCCAATGACCAACCTTACAATACCGGCTGGCAATTTTTCCGCAGTGAAAACGCATTGGATTTAGCCACCGCCCAACAACATCAAGATTGGCAAACCATACAAATTCCTCACACACCTAAAATTGAACCGCTTGTTGTGAATGAACAATTCCAGGGCGATGCCTGGTACAAAAAAGTCATCACGCCGGAAGCCGCCTGGAAAGAAAAACAAATCGCACTGAAATTTGAAGCGGCAATGAATGTTGCCGAGGTATGGCTTAACGGTGAAAAACTCACCACCCATGTTGGCGGCTATTTACCTTTTACGGTCAATCTCACCGAAAAATTAAAATGGGATTCTCCAAACGAGTTGATGGTAAGACTGGATAACCGCGATAACCCCATTACCGGGCCAAAGCCATTAAAAGATCTGGACTTCAATACCTACGGCGGAATTTATCGCTCGGTACAATTGCAGATCAATAACGATTTGCATATCACCGATGCGGTCGCCGCCGGTAAAAAAGCCAGCGGTGGTATTTTTGTTACCTATCCGCAAGTCAGCAAAGAACAAGCGATGGTGAGAATTCAGACTCACGTTTATAACGCTCACTATGACCCTAAAAAATTCCGTGTAGTACAGCGCTTGATGGATGGCGAAAAAGTAGTCGCAGATCAAACCAGCCCACTGCTTTCTATTACCGGAAAATCCGATCAGGAAAATATTATTGAATTACCGGTAACACAACCGCGTCTGTGGTCACCCAAAACTCCCAACCTATATCAATTAGTGACGCGCGTTTATGAAGGCGATTCACTGGTGGATGAAAAAACCACACGCATCGGTATCCGTGAATTCAAATGGGTTGAAGGTCAATTATTGATTAACGGTGAAAAAACATTTTTGCGCGGCGTGAACCGCCATCAGGAATATCCTTATGTAGGTTATGCAACCTCTGATGCAGCCGATTACCGCGATGCGGTGAAAATAAAATCGGCAGGCTTTGATTATGTGCGTCTATCGCACTACCCGCACTCCCCTGCCTTTATGGCTGCAGCCGATGAATTGGGACTGGTATTGCTGGATTCTATTTTAGGTTGGCAATATTTTTCTGAAGACCCTGCATTTCAGGCACAGATCCAACAAACCTGCCGCGACCTGATCCGCCGCGACCGCAACCATGCATCGGTCATGGCATGGGAGTGTTCACTCAACGAATCCTGGATGACAGAACCTTTTATCGATTCATTAACCAACATTGTTCACGAAGAATATCCGGGATCAATGTCTGCCGGTTGGCAGGAATACGGTTACGATATTTATTTACAGGCGCGCCAGCATCGCCTGGAGCATTACCAAGAGCCGAATAAACCTTATATCGTCAGTGAATATGGCGATTGGGAATACTATGCGATGAATGCAGGTTTGAACCAAACCGCGTGGGCCGATTTATTACAGGCAGACAGAAGTAGCCGCCAATTATTGAGCGACGGTGAAAAGCGTTTGTTGCAACAAGCATCCAATATTCAGGAAGCGCACAACGATAATTTTAATACGCCCGCTTTTGCCGATGGCTATTGGGTGATGTTTGATTACAACCGCGGTTATGCACCAGATCTGGAAAGCTCGGGCATTATGAGTATCGACCGCTTGCCAAAATACAGCTACTACTTTTATCAAAGCCAGCGCGATGCCAATGAAGTCTCCGACAAATTTGCCTCTGGCCCTATGGTATTTATCGCGAGCGAATGGAACGAGCATTCATCACTGGATGTGCGCGTATTCAGCAACACCGATGAAGTGGAATTAATCCTCAACGGAAAAATTATCGCCAAACAAACACCAGACCAAAACAACAACAGCAAAAATCTCAAGCATCCGCCGTTTACTTTCAAGGTAGATAAATTTGCCGCAGGTGAGCTCAAAGCGATTGGTTATATCGATGGCAAAGCCGCTGCTGAATACAAGGTCGTTACCCCAGGTGAAGCTGCGCGCTTGCGCATGTCAGTGGATACCAGTGGCAAAGCGCCGCAAGCCGGTGTGAAAGATGTGGTGTTTGTGTATGCGCAACTAGTGGATAGCGATGGAGATCCACTGCGCAGTAATAACGTACCGGTCAATTTCTCGCTCACTGGCAGCGCAACCTTGATAAGCCCTGCAGAAGTAGTCACCAGCAATGGTATCGCCAGTGCGCTGATTGAAATTGGTGATTCATTAGCAGGCATTAAACTGACCGCAACATCCGACAACTTACCTGCAGCAAGTTTGGACATTGCGCGATAACATGCTCAAACCCAACAGGTTTTATAACGTTTTTTACAAAGCCTAACGTAAACATAAAAAGCCCCTTTTTTCAGGGGCTTTTTATTTGCCTTACCGACCCGAAAATGATTTCTACTAACGGGCTCGCTTACGTGCAAAACCAAGCGCAGCAATACCCAAACCAAACAACGCAATTGACCAAGGCTCAGGAACACTTGTGCCGATATTCGTAAACACAAATTGATGATCGTTGTAATCAAAATCACCCAGCTTTGGTAAATCCTCAAAACCAACATAGGTTCCCACAGGAATCAAACTATCGCCGCCAAAATCAGTGGCATAGGCGTGATTTTTTGAATCGGAATTAAACCAGGCAACTGAATACCAAGACGAGCTGGTGCTTAATACCTGCAATTCAAACATCAAGGCATCGCCTGCATTTGCAGTGCCCAACACAAGAGAATCACCGTAAACCGAGGTATCGTTTTGCAGCCCATAAATACCCGTTGATATTCCATTAATCCACAAACCAATCCTGCTGACATAACTTGCACTGGTGGCAAAAAAATACGCCGTAATATCACCATCCGAAGCAGCGACAAACGAATTTTCAGTCGCTTCAAAACCAACGTCGGGGTACGGGATGGGGCCTGCTTGCGCAGATAAAGCCAAACACGAACATAAAGCAGCGGAAACAACACTCAAATGTTTTGACATAACCAATCTCCATGTAATGAGACAAAATGAATGTAAGGCATGAGATGACGATCACTAGCATTAACATGGACGGCAAAAAATATGCCACGAAAATTCAATATAAGAACACCATGGCGTTATAAATCAATCTGCTAAAAATAAACATTTCCTCCCATTTTCAGGGGATTATCTCTGCTCTATGGTGCGCATACTGATTTGTTCAGTGCAACTTTTACAGAAAACCGCACCGCAATGATGCAATGGAGTGTGAGCTGAAAATTGGTACTTATGTAATGTGATTTAGAACTGTTATCGCCATACAATTTTTTGCCGGGAAATCGCACGCAAGTTTTCAATCGCTTTATGAACTGTTTCGGATGTATCGCTATCGCGATAGATTGCATAAATTGGGTAAATAAATTCAGGGGCGTTGGGGACCAAAAACAACTTATCTTCTTCAATGTAACGCTGCACCACTCGCGCACGAAAATAGCCCGTACCGGAACGCTGCAATAAATACTCTAGCGCTAACAAACCAAAATCAATCGACAGTTCTGCGCGGCGTTTGCCAGGGAATGCAGAATCGTGTTGCTGCTCATATACAGGCCCCCAATCAACGTAAATATAAGGTTCAGGTATGGCGGCTGACACCATCACTAACTTTTCTTCCAATAATAATTCGATTTTTAGTCCCGGTAGATATTCAGGGCGGTACACCAACGCAACATCCAGCACACCGTGACTGACACGACTAATTAGCGAACTGGCTTCACCCGTCTCGACTTGAATAGCCAGAGCACCGTAACTGGAACGCAAATCGGATATCCAATTCAGCAGCAGCGGATTCCACAAAGCCAACTCCCCACCAACGGAAATGGATTCAGTTTTGGCCTCTGGTAAGGGCACATCAAACTTTGCTTTTCCCCACAACTGGACAATCTGCATCGCGTAACTGACAAAACGCTCGCCTTCCGGTGTAAGGGATGCGCCAGCGCGGTTACGCACAAATAATTGGCAACCAAGTTGCGCCTCCAAATTTTTAATGCGCGCCGTCACCGTTGTTTGGGTGACATGCAGCCGCTCCGCCGTTGCAATAAAGCTACCGGAACGCGCGATATCCAGAAATGTTTTTGCTAGTTCAATATCCATCGATTTAATACCAATTTTTTTGATATTAAAGTGCATTTAAATTCATTATTCAATGTTGTTGATAGCCAATAAGATAAAACCAATGCCATAGAAACTATCTGACACCTATGTATCACCCCGCTTTATATACACCACTCACCGATTTATTAGGCTGCAAATACCCTATCCTCTGCGCAGGCATGGGAGGCGTCGCACGGCATAAACTAGCAGCTGCTGTGAGCAATGCTGGTGGATTTGGCTGTTTGGGAATGGTGCGCGAACAGCCGGAATTTATCCGCGAAGAAGTTCACCGCTATCGTTCACTTAGCAAAAAACACTTCGCGATCAATTTGATTCCCGCCGCTACACCTACAGAATTATTGGATCGCCAAATTACCGAATGCATAAGTCTGGGCGTACGTTACCTCGTATTTTTTTGGGATGTTAATAAAGACATCGTCCGTCGCTGTATTGATAACGGCATAACGGTAATACATCAGGTGGGTAGTAAAAAAGATGCCGAATTAGCACTTGAAGCTGGCGCCAGTGTTTTAATTGCGCAGGGCGTTGAAGCGGGCGGCCATGTGCGTGGCGATACTTCACTGTTTGGCTTATTGCCGGAAATAAGCGCACTGAGCCCTGTGCCTGTTGTTGCATCGGGCGGAATCACCACAGGAAAAGGCCTTGTAGCGGCACTCGCTTTAGGTGCACAGGGCGTAAGTTGTGGCACACTTTTTTTAGCCACCGAAGAATCCAACGCGCATGATTTTCACAAAGAAAAAATTATCCGCGCAAAAGCGGCCGACACCCTGCTCTGTTATGACTTTCATCGTAATTGGCCCATCAAAGCTGCAGTCCGCGTGCTAAAAAATGCCATCACTGAAAATCCTTACCACGATTACAAACATTTTCCTGATCGCGCTATTGGCGAACAGGATGGTGCAGCAATTTATCCATTCTCTACTGATTCACCGCTTAAAGGCGCAACAGGCGATCTCGCCTCTATGGCGCTTTACGCAGGCCAAGGCTGCGCAAATGTCAGGAAAATCAAATCAGCCGCAACAGTAATTGATGATTTTATGCGGCAAGCAAATCAGTATTTGGATCGTCTTTAGAAATTAATATGATCGAAAAGGTATGACAACAAGAGGTTAGTTTATGAATCCAAAAGCGATGTTGAACTATGCACACTGCACAATGGCCGCCACTCTGAGCCTATCATTATTGATTGTATACGTTACTTACGGATCAAACCTCATACTCACCATTCCCACCCAAGCAATCTTGCACGTTGGCCTGATTATTTTTCCCACATTTTTCAAAATCAGTTACATCATCCGCCTTAATGCGTTGAAGCAATTAGGGAAACCCGTCAATTAGTTCGTGCTATTGAGTAATTTATTGATTGATTTACTGATTTTTTTATTGATTATTGATGAGAAATATTCATGCACACAAATACTGCTGCATGGATATAAATTTTATATAAACCGACCGGAGACTATCCAATGAAATCAAAATCGCTCTTAGTATTTTTACTTTCCACGATTGCCAGTGGAGCAATGGCAAATGAATGCAGCGTGGCCATCACCTCAACAGATGCAATGCAATATGACACTAAAGCAATCACAGTGAATGCAAGCTGCAAAGAATTTACCGTCACCTTAACTCACGCAGGTAAATTGCCTAAAAATGTGATGGGACATAATTGGGTTTTGAGCAAAACCGACGATAAACAAGCGATCGCTTCCGAAGGTATGGCCGCAGGACTGGATAACAACTATTTAAAACCAGGAGATGCACGGGTAATTGCATCAACTCCGCTGATTGGTGGAGGAGAAACAACATCAGTGATCTTTCCCGTCAGTAAACTCAGTGCAGGCGTACCCTATACTTTCTTTTGCTCTTACCCCGGCCATAACGCCATCATGCAAGGCAGCCTGACGTTACAGTAATGCCACAATTGATCGAATACATATTATTTGATCAGATACACAACAGAAGTGTCGGCATGACTGGCACTTCTACAGCGCAATATCCAAAATACGGATCAACTCACGACGGGACGATGCAGGCAGTAAATCGGCCAGAGTATAGTCATCAAGCACTACAAAAAATGCATCCAATGCTTTATGCAATATTCCTTTTAATCGACACGCGGGCGATAGATTACATCCATCGCCATTAAAGCATTCCACCAATGCAAAATCTTCTTCAATATCGCGCACCAATTTACCAAGATTAATATCTTTAGGCTGACCATTTAAACGCAGACCGCCATTTTTACCACGTACCGCTTGCAAATAACCTTTACTGTTCAGCTCTTGTACCACTTTCATTAAATGGCTTTTTGAAATGTTGTAGCGCTCCGCGATTTCGCGGATTGTAGAAATTTCTTCACCTTTAAGCGCAACGTAAATCAGTGCGCGCAATGAATAGTCGGTATAACTGGTAATGCGCATGTATTTTTTATTCCCGTAAACTTGTCATTAACCCGGACGGCCATCTACTCTCGGGCGACTTAAAATAGGCCAGTAGAGGATCACAAATAAACTGAATGCAAAACACCAACCAGCTGCTGCGATCATCACACCTAATTGATAATCAAAACACCCCAGCGCAGCGCCAACACGGAACACAGCCGCAAGGGTAATACCAGCGTATATTAGCCATCCTAATTCGGGCAGTGTAAGGGTGCGACCAGTGTGCCCAAGGGCAACACGGGTCATTACGCCCAAAATTAATGTTCCCATCGCACCGGCCCCAAGTGCATGTTGCCAACTCGCCGGAACAACCCACTCAAATGCGCTTAACCCTTTAAGCAAGAGCGCAACTACGATCCAGGTGTAGCCAAGGTGTAGCACCCATACCAAGGGCTCACGCCAGGTATGCCACCCTTTCCAACCACACAAACGCCATCCGTTGAGCGCTGCCGCCACCAGTGCCAATATGCCGGTTAACCATGAGGCAGCAATCCATTCCACCGGAATCAACAATACTGTTATCACAATAGCCGCGCGATCCAACACCGGACGCACAATAACGGTTACGGGCACTCCATGATTGCGAAACCAATTGCCGGTAAACAGCGGAATAATACGACCACCGATCACTACCATCATTAACGTGAGCAATCCCATCGCCAGCATTTGGCCATGCTGTAGCCAAGCTGTCACACCCGTGTTAAATCCGATATGCATGAGCAGATTGGCCACCGCAAGCAATAAAATCATCCCGCCCAACGGCACATTGCGGCGATTGCCATGGCGGATCAATATCTGCAACACCAGCGCGGCCAAGGCCAATAAAAACAGCATGTCCAAAACGGCGACCAAAGGCAGCGGTAAATAACTGGACAACCACATCGCGATCCGCCCGGATACCCAAGCAACAACCAACAGCAACAACATCTTGCCCTGCACTGGCGGTGCACCTGTCCAATTGCAAATAGCGGTGAGAATGAATCCCGCAATTGCGGCGGTTGTAAACCCAAAAAGCATCTCATGGCTATGCCAATGCAGTGGCGACCAGCCCACGGGCAGGCCCAAGCCTCCGAATAGGAATGCCACCCAAGCAAGCACAATAGCAAAACCATAAAGCCCAACCAGTAAAAAAAATAGTCGGAACGGATAAGCAAATAATGTTTTGATCACGATTTTTCTCTCAGTACCTGTGGCAATAACTGACATCCAACATTTTCATCATTCGCAACATTTATATAACCCTATTACCCCGATGTTAAAGGCATAAAGATGGTCTTTCACGATGATTTGATTCATATCAGACTAAAGATTCATTTATTTTGCATCTTTTAAAGATACATGTAAAATAAATCTTTAAAATGGGTATTTACCACTGTCAAGAAAAGTAAAATCGTGTTGGGATCTGTGGTGGCAGCTTTTACGGCAACAAAAAAAATAGGCCGCAGTTGCGGCCTACAGTGACAATATAGAATGCATAGTGATTAGCTTGCATATTTAATGCTGCAACCGTAAGGAGCGGTGGTGGCATGTTTGATAGGCTCACCTGCACTAAGCGCTTCCAAGGCTTGTTTTACATAGGGAATTGCTTTGGGAATATCGGCTGGATCAGCGGTTTTAATACTATCTACACCGCCTTTGTAAACCAGAGTACCTTCAGCATTGATAATAAAAAAGTGCGGGCTGGTTTGGGCACCGTACAATTTACCAATAGTACCCTCAGCGTCAAGGATGGTATTGGTTGGTTTTGCGCCACGCTTCTCATTCAAACTTATTGCTGTTGCGCCATCTACATTGCCCTGTTTACCGGGAGCGGATGAAATTACTTGTAGCCATACAATATCGCCATTGGCGGTTGCTGATTTTTGCATGGTGGGAATATTTCCACTTTTGTCGTAGTGCTTAACAACATAAGGGCATTCATGATTAGTCCATTCCAACACCACTGTTTTGCCTTTTAAATCAGCGAGATTGATAGTGGTTCCGTCGGCTGCTTTTCCTGAAAAATCCGGAGCAGCTTTATTAACAACAGGATCAGCCACAGCACATGTGGACGCGAAAGCAAACACAAGACTGGCTAATGCGATTTTGGCAGATTGATGAAATAACATAATGACTCCTTTTGGACTTGTTAATAACACGGGTTAATAAAACATTTTCAAAACAATTTTTTTAAAACACGTTTTACAAAAATCCTATCGCTCACTCACCGCCGCAATAACAATATCCGGCGTTAATATCTGCGGAAGCTCTTTAGGCTTATCAGCTTGCCCCGCGGGGTAGAACACATACAGAGGTACACCACTGCGGTTAAATTTTTTCAAAAATGCAGTGATGGTCGCGTCCCTGTTGGTCCAGTCTCCTTTTAAATAGGTAATGCCCTGCTGCTCAAATTGTTTTTTTACTGCATCGGTACTGAGTGCAACACGCTCATTCACCAAGCAACTGATGCACCATGACGCAGTAAAATTCAGAAAAACCGGTTTTCCTTCCGTCAGTAATTGTTGCAAACGCTCATCGCTATAGGGTTCCCAATTTTCAGCTGCCGCTGGCTTTTGACCACTCTGTTCAGCTTCACCCAGTTGTTTAATACCACCCACAATCGCCAGTAGTAATAACACTAACGCAACAGCCATACCCAACACCCGCTGTTTATTGCTGCTATTGCGTGTAGCGTCATAAACCCATGCAGCCAGCGCAATCAGTAAACAGCCGCCCAGCGCAACAATGACTCCACTCGCGCCGGTTTGTTGTACCAACACCCACACCAACCAAATAGCCGCCGCATACATGGGAAATGCCAAAAATTGTTTGACGCGCTCCATCCACAATCCTGGGCGCGGCATCCAGCGTTGTACACGCGGCCAACAACTCAGCAATAAATACGGGAGTGCTAAACCAAAACCCAGGCTTAAAAATATTGCCATTAGTTTTACGGGTGGTTGCGCCAGTGCGTAACCCAACGCGGCCGCCATAAACGGTGCGGTGCAGGGTGTTGCCACTACAGTGGCTAATACTCCGGTGAAAAAGCTGCCGCTGTAACCGGGTTTTTCTGCGAGAGAAGAACCTACGCCTGTCACCGAACCGCCAATAAAAAACACGCCAGATAAACTTAAACCAACAGCAAATAATAAATACGCAACCAATAACACAAAAACCGGTGACTGGAATTGAAAGCCCCATCCAATTTGGTTTCCGCCTGCTTTTAATAAAATCAACAATAACGCAAGCACAGCGAAGCTGGTCAGCACACCCAAGGTGTACATATATCCCTGACGACGAATGACAACAGTGGAATGATGCGCATGGTTAACCAGTGACAAGGCTTTTATCGACAATACCGGAAACACACACGGCATCAGATTTAAAATAATTCCACCCAGCAGCGCCAATAACAACGCACTCGCAAAACTGATTGGTGAATCATTTGCTGGGTTATCAGCTGACAAGGCTTGCACTGGCACCTTGATTTCATAACCGCGCGCAATGCCCTGCTGCTCGCGGATCACCAACACACCCGCCAACTCATCACCTACTTCAGCGGGCGCATCTCCGGTTGGAATAGTTAATTGAATTGCATCAGTCAGGTTTTCACGTTGTTGTAACTCACTCTGACGAATGCGCCCCCAATCGTAGGGATAAAACCAAATATCGCTCACCTGAGCAATTTGCTCTGCCGATAAACCGATACGCAGTTGCAAACTGCCTGCGCCAGTGTCGGTATCGATTTCACTTTGCAGTGCACTGATTTCCCAAGGGCTTGCGATAGGTACTTGCGCCAATGCCGTTTGGATCAGTGGGCTGCCCTCACCCGCTTCAGCTTTACTGCTCACCACGGGCAGTGATAACGCCAATTCGACTTGTTGAGGAATACATTCTTCTTTACACACCAACCAATCCACCAGCGCATAGGCGGTGAAGGTGTCGCCGACAGCAAGAGATGACGGAACAGAAATTTTGCTGAGCAGAGTTACATTATTTTCGTAGGCGTAATTGGTAATTGGCCCCATGGAAAAACGGCTGGGCGATGGCCAGATAATATCGCTCGCGCTGGCACCTTCGGGCAGCGTCCATTCAATGGTGGTTGCATTACCGGAATCACCGGGATTAACCCAGTAGGTATGCCAATGGGGAATGATTTGCTGATGCACGCCCAGATAAATCTCGCCGCCCGGCACCACTGCATCAACAGAGGCCACCAGTTCTGCACGAACCTGCTCTGTGGCAGCGGTTGCGGATACTACCCGTGCGGAGCTTTCATCTACCTGTGTAGAAGTTTCATCAGTTTGCGCAGCGCAGACACTTGCTGCCAGCACCAGCAGCGCAAACACCATCCGCTCAAGGCTCACCCGCGCTAAAAACATATTCACCATAGGTGTAAAACCCGCCATTAAGATTATTGTGTGGTTAAAAACCCAGTACTAAGTGCAGGCACAAGGTTTACAGCCACTGACCCCATTTATCCACAAAAATTAATGCGATTAACAAAAATTCACATTGGATAACGAACAACCAACCCATGGCTGGTTCAATAACTATGCATAGATTAAAAACTACTGAGAAACCAACAGAGTTATAAGCTAATAAAAAAACAGTATTTTTGAAAATCAAACACCGCCACTAAGATGCGCCTGTCAGTCATTACTGCACATCAACACAGACTACTTAATGGATATGCACCATGGCCAACATTCAGGCAGGAGGTGAACAACACCTCAGTGAGATACTCAATGAAATAAAAAAACAACTGGCGCTATTGGAATACGGATCTTTAGAGATTCAAGTTCACAATGGACAGGTTGTACAAATTGAACGCCGTGAAAAAAAGCGCTGGGAAAAAAGTGTCAACACTCGCTAAGCGCATTTTTCACTGAGAAAAGATTCGATTAATATTTTTAAAAAACACATCAATATTTACTGACCGGACCACCGGAGGTGATATGACTATTTGGAGATTAGCATGTCATTTCATACTTTCTGGTCGGTTGTGCGATCAGCTGCTGTAACAACACATTTTCAACGCAACACCTTAACGGCCGCTATCGGTATTGCATTGTCTGCGAATGCTTTTGCAGGCTTTCCTACGCTGTACGGCAAAATCCATTTGACTGCCAATCAATATGATTTGGAAAAAATTGATTTTGCGCCTACGGCTACCGGTGCAACGACTTATCGCCACATAGGTGCTACCGGTATTACTACCGAACTGGATACGTTTGTATTGGAAAGCACTGGCTCACGCTTGGGCATTCAAGGTGATTTTGATGCGAATGCCAGTGTGCAAGTGTTTTATCGCCTTGAATACGGCATTGATGTAGATAACGGCACTAACAGCAATGGCCGCGAATTAAGTCAGCGCAATATTTTTGGTGGCTTGCGTGGCGATTGGGGTTCTGTACTGGTAGGTAAAAACGATACGCCGCTAAAAACCCTGCAAACCAATACCGTATTACGCTCCGATGTGGATCGCTTTAACGATTCTCCACTCGGTGATATTGGTACTTATATTGTGGGCGAAAATCGCCCGGATAACGTTATCCAATACACTTCGCCAATTTTATTTCGCGGGCTGGAAGTGAATATCGCTGCTATACAAGCAGAAGAAACCGGTGTGGCAGTAAATGCCAACAACCAACAAGATGATAATGGTTTTGCCTCGGGCAAATCCGTTTCAGTGACTTACGGCAAAGCCAAATGGTTTGTCGGTGCCGCAGTAGATTCCAATGTTGCCACAACTGATGCCATTCGCGCTGTCGGTGAAATTACACTGGGTGCGGTAAAACTCGGGGCGATTTATCAAACTGCCGAAGCCCACGACAGTGTCGATTCGCTCGGTGGCTTTTCTACGTTTGTCGGCACCAACGGCACCACTAACGGTGCACAAAATGGTTTGAACCCGCTCTCTGAATGGGACGGTGCCTCAGGCAACGCGTTTAAAGAACAAGACGGTTACATCCTCAATGCGCAATGGAAAATTGCTGGCCCCTGGCTTGCGAAAATCCAATACGCCAATTCAACCACCACACCCACCAATACCGCTTACCAGGATGCTGAGCTTGAAGGTATCGCCGTTGGTTTGGATTACAACTTTAATGCAGGCACACGTGTGTTTGGCTATTTCGCCAGTGTAGAAGTGAACGGAGATGAAAAAATCAGCACCAAATCTACTACTGATAGCACCGCAGCATTAGGTTTTGATTTCCGTTTTTAAAAGACCCTCACCCCTGCCCTCTCCCAAAGGGAGAGGGAGTAAGAACCCCTCTCCCTCTGAGAGAGTAACAGTCCCCTCTCCTTTGGGAGAGGGTTAGGGTGAGGGAAAAAATTCAATTTTCAAATGAGCACAAAATTATGAAATTGTTTACAAAATCTGTTGCCGTGATTGCAACCAGTTTATTAGCGGCGAGTGTATTCGCCAAAGACGTTACTTTACTGAATGTATCCTACGACCCAACGCGCGAACTCTATCGCGAATTTAATGCCGCGTTTGCCAAACACTGGCAAGAAAAAACCGGTGACACGGTAAAAGTGGAACAATCCCACGGTGGCTCCGGTGCGCAATCACGCGCGGTGATTGATGGCCTGCGCGCCGACGTTGTTACCTTGGCACTTGCAGGTGATATCGACCCTATCGCCAACATCGGCAAACTTTTGCCAAAAGATTGGGTAACCAAATTACCGCAAAACAGCGCGCCTTACACATCCACCATTGTATTTCTGGTGCGAAAAGGCAACCCAAAAAATATTAAAGACTGGGATGACCTGACCAAAAAAGGTGTAGAGGTTATTACTCCTAACCCTAAAACCTCCGGCGGTGCGCGCTGGAATTATTTAGGCGCTTGGGCCTTTGCTAAAAAACAAGGCAAAGACGATGCAGGCGCAAAAGAATTTGTGCGTGCACTGTTTAAAAACGTTCCGGTACTGGACACAGGCGCACGTGGCTCAACCACTACCTTTGTGCAACGCGGGATTGGTGATGTGCTTATCACCTGGGAAAACGAAGCGTTTTTGGCAGTAAATGAACTGGGTGAAGACGAAGTGGAAATTGTGGTGCCCAGTTTATCTATTCTTGCTGAACCGTCGGTTGCCGTTGTCGATGAAAACGCAAAAGCTAATGGCAATTACGAAGTGGCAAAAGCCTATCTGGAATATCTCTACACCAAAGAAGGCCAAAACATTGCTGCCAAACACTACTACCGTCCACGTGATCCACAAGTCGCAGAAGCCTACGCAAAAACTTTTCCAAAATTGGAGTTGGTCACGATTGATGATTTTGGTGGATGGGTAAAAGCACAGCCGGAACATTTTGGTGACGGCGGCATTTTTGACCAGATTTATCAATAAAACCAATCCCTCCCCAGCCCTCCCTTTTTCAAAGGGAGGGAGCTGAACGCCCCTTCGCACAGGGCCAAGGAGAGTAGCTCCTCCCCTTTGAAAAAGGGGAGGCAGGGACGACTGTATGGATACAGAAGGTAGAGCAATGCAGGAGCAATTGCCGAGGGGATTTAAAATTTCTGTTTCCTGACCACAGGTACCAAAAGAGATTTATCGATGAGTGAAACTTCCACGTCAACACTGCCAAGCGCGCCAGTTGTTTTGCCCAAAAATCCCTGGGTTAAAAAAAGCGTCTTACCCGGTTTTGGTTTATCGCTCGGCCTTGCCGCGCTCTATGCCAGCCTGATTGTCTTTATTCCACTCGCGGGACTGGTTTTAAAATCATTGGAACTCAGTTGGCCAGACTTGTGGGCGGTGGTCAGTAACCCACGTGCTGTAGCGAGTTATCAACTGACGTTTGGTGCATCACTCGCTGCCGCCACGATTAATTTATTTTTTGGTTTGATCATCGCTTGGGTGTTGGTGCGTTACGATTTTTTTGGAAAACGCGTAGTCGATGCATTAGTCGATTTACCTTTTGCATTACCTACCGCTGTAGCGGGCATTGCACTCACCGCGCTCTACACCACCAAAGGTTGGGTGGGGCAATGGTTTTGGTTGGCCGATATTAAAATTGCTTACACTTGGCTTGGCGTTACCGTCGCGCTCACCTTTATTGGTTTGCCTTTTGTGGTGCGCACTGTGCAACCGGTATTGGCCGATTTGGAAGCGGAAGTAGAAGAAGCGGCTGCAAGTTTGGGCGCATCGCGCTGGCAAACCTTTCGCCGGGTATTACTGCCTGCACTTTTGCCGTCATTGCTAACCGGTTTTGCACTCGCTTTCGCCCGTGCGATTGGTGAATACGGCTCGGTGGTTTTTATCAGTGGCAATATGCCGTACAAAACCGAAATCACTCCGCTGTTGATTATGACCAAACTGGAACAATTTGATTATGCCGGTGCGGCTGCACTGGGCACTGTCATGTTGATATTTTCCTTTGTGTTATTGCTGCTCATTAACCTGCTCCAGCATTGGAGCCATAAGCGCACAGGAGGTTAATCATGGCCGGTGCTGTTTCATCCTTACGTTCGACTAAAACCGGTGCTGCGCAGGCGGCCACCAGTGAAGCTACTTGGGTGCGGGTGTTATTGATCAGTGTTGCACTGACCTTTCTTGCGCTGTTTTTATTTTTGCCACTAGTGATTGTGTTTTCTGAAGCCTTTGCTAAAGGCGCACATGTGTATTTTGCCGCAGTCACTGAACCCGCTGCTGCGCATGCGATAAAACTGACATTGATCGCCGCAGCAATTGCAGTGCCTTGTAATGTTATTTTTGGTTTGGCGGCGGCATGGGCGATTGCCAAGTTTGATTTTCGCGGCAAACAATTTGTGATCACCCTGATCGATTTACCTTTTGCGGTATCACCTGTCATCGCCGGTTTGATTTATATGTTGCTGTTTGGCCGGCAGGGATTTTTTGGCCCTTGGTTAAACGATCACGATATTCAAATTATGTTTGCGGTACCGGGCATTGTGCTTGCCACTGTGTTTATTACCTTTCCGTTTGTAGCGCGTGAATTAATTCCACTGATGCAGGAGCAAGGTAAAGAGCAGGAAGAAGCGGCCATTACCCTGGGTGCAAGCGGTTGGAAAATGTTTTGGCGGGTAACCTTGCCATCGGTTAAGTGGGCACTGCTGTACGGCATGATTTTGTGTAATGCGCGCGCCATGGGTGAATTTGGCGCGGTGAGTGTGGTATCGGGAAAAATCCGCGAGCAAACCAACACCATGCCACTGCATATTGAAATTTTATACAACGAGTATCAATTCGCGGCGGCCTTTGCGGTTGCATCGCTACTAGCATTATTGGCGCTGGTGACACTGGTATTAAAAAGCCTGCTGGAATGGAAAGCCGCGCGTGAACATGAATTAGCCGTGCGCGCCGCAAGCGCCCAGTGATAAGATTTGACTACTTAAACCCTATTTTAGTGCTCCGTCGTCATACCCGCGCAGCGGGTATCCATAATGTAAAAACTGGATTCCTTCTACGCGTGAATGACGATGAGTAAAAAGAATTACTGTGCGAACAACTCTTTAAATTGAGAAAACTCTATGAGCATTCAAGTCCGCAACTTACATAAACAGTTTGGTCAGTTTACTGCACTGAACAATGTGTCTTTGGATTTCCCCACGGGCGAATTAGTCGCCCTGCTCGGCCCATCGGGCTGCGGAAAAACAACACTGCTGCGTATTATCGCCGGTTTGGAAAATCCGGATGCTGGCAGTGTGCATTTCCACGGTGAAGACGCCACTAACGTGCATGTGCGCGAGCGCAATGTGGGTTTTGTATTCCAACACTATGCGCTGTTCCGCCACATGACAGTGTTTGATAACGTCGCCTTTGGTTTAACCGTGCGCCCGAAAGAGACAAGACCTTCTGCCGATGCAATCAAAAAACGTGTGCATGAATTATTGGAATTGGTGCAGTTGGATTGGCTGGCCGATCGCTACCCGCATCAATTATCTGGCGGCCAACGCCAGCGTATTGCACTGGCGCGTGCACTCGCCGTTGAACCTAAAGTATTGCTGCTCGATGAACCCTTTGGTGCATTGGATGCAAAAGTCCGCAAGGACTTACGCCGCTGGTTGCGCCGCTTACACGACGAATTGCACATCACCTCCATATTCGTAACACACGATCAGGAAGAGGCAATGGAAGTAGCCGATAAAATCGTGGTACTCAACAAAGGCCAGATTGAACAAATTGGTACACCGGATGACATCTACAACAATCCGGCTAGCCCTTTTGTATACGATTTTATCGGGCAAGTGAATTTATTCCACAGCCGTGTGGACAATGGCTGGGCACATATTGGCGATTACAAAATTCCCGCACCGGAACATAACGACATTGCCAACCAACCCGCCATCGCTTATGTGCGCCCGCACGATATTGAATTAAGCGAACAGCAAAGCGATGGTGCTATTGCCGCGCGCATTGCCCATGTGAGCACTGCCGGTTCAGTACTGCGCATTGAATTGCTGCATCAATTGAACAATGAAGTGTTGCATGTGGAATTGCCGCGTGCGCAGGAACGCAGCCTGAATTTATCGGTAGGAGCATCGGTATATGCAAGGCCGACCAACTCGAAAGTGTTTTTGCAGAAATAACGGTTCTTCAATCGTATTTTGAAAAATTGCCTTACAAATAACACCGTAAGGATAAAACATTTAAAAGTGTTTAATTTACAACAAGGCGATGAAAAACCATCGCCTTTTTTATTTTTTCATGCTTATAAATAAGCAGAAAATGAGCTTAAACAAACATCCTGGCCGCATCGATTTTTTGTTATATGTTTATAGATTTAAATTACTTATTGCTACCGCTATTTATGAATAGAATGCTCCCATTATCACTCGTATTAACGTATGTTGAGGAATCACTGTGAGCCAGGAAAATAAAGCCCCTGTTCTCTTATCGTTGGAAGGTACCAACGCACAACCACTTTCGGTGCGAGCAAAAGCGCTGGTTTTTTCTGATCCAATTTCGGCAAGCTTACTCGAATATATTGAGCGCATTGCACCCAGTGAAGCGCCGGTATTGATTGGTGGAGAAACAGGAACCGGGAAGGAATTGGTTGCCCGTCATATCCATTTATTAAGTGGACGCAGAGGCCCTTTCCTTGCGGTTAACTGCGGTGCAATCAGCGACCAATTGGCAGAGAGTGAGTTGTTTGGTCATGAAGCTGGTTCATTTACCGGCGCAGTGGGTAAACGTGAAGGATGGTTTGAAGCTGCTAATGGCGGCACCTTATTTTTAGATGAAATCGGTGATTTGCCATTGCCACTGCAAGTAAAACTATTGCGTGTGCTGCAAGAAAAAGAAGTGGTGCGTATTGGCTCGCGCAAATCCATTCCGGTTGATGTGCGCTTAGTCGTTGCCACCAACGTTGATCTGGATTATGCAGTATCGGCCGGACATTTCCGTCGCGATCTGTTGTACAGAATTAATATTGCCCATGTGAAACTGCCCCCGCTGCGCCAACGTCCTGGCGATATATTGCCACTGGCAGAACATTTTTTAAAAACCTACAGCCAACGCATGGGTTATCGCCAGCCGCAATTTTCTCAGGATGCGGTGCAATTGTTGTTGAACTATGCCTGGCCGGGCAATATCCGCGAACTGGAAAATGTGGTGCATTTTGCATTACTGGTTTCCAGCGGCGATAAAATCGAACCTGCTCACTTAAAAGTGACCGGTGGATGGAATACTGGCCCAATCCATCAGCAAGTTCCCCAACCTGTGCATCAACCTTTTGTGAATTCCGGTGCGCAGACATACAACCTGAACACTGCAGGAGCCAATGTTCATTCTGCTTCGTTTAGCAATACAGAAAGCCATTCCAATAATGGCTCAGGCAATGGTGATGACCCGATGAGCGCTATTGCCAAACAATTGCGCCGTTTGTTTACTGAACAAGGCAACAGCGATCATTTTGATAAGCTGGAAAGTCTGATTGTGCATGAAGCATTTGCGCACGTACGCTCTAATCAGGTACACGGTGCTGCACTCTTGGGTATTTCGCGCAACGTTATGCGGACATTGTTAAAACGCCACGGTTTGCTTGCCGATACAGGATTTACACCAGCAGAAGAGCAATCTACACATAATGATGAATTACATTCATTGAATCCGGGTTATACAGGTTAACGATTGCCTCATGGATGTAACGATTGATACTGCGCCGCTTCCGCAAACCCCACAGCAGCAAGACCAATTGCATCGGGACCAATCGCATCAAGAATTGGATAATCATGCGGCCAGAATTCGCGCCAGCGGCATTCTGGCACGCAGCACTCACCTGCATAGTTTGTTTGAGTATTTATATCGTTGTCACCTCAACGGAAAAATACCAAAAGAATTGGAAATTGCTACAGAAGGCATGGGGCGTGAGGATTCGTTTGATGTAACGCAGGATGCAATGGTACGAGTATATGTACATAAGTTACGGCGCAAGCTCGATGAATTTTATGCACAGTACGGCGATGATTTTACGCATCGCCTGCATCTTCCCAAGGGAGAATATCGCCTGGTATTACAGGCAAGTGAATTACACTCTCGCCAATTACCGTCTCATGACGTACAGCATCATGAACTATTGCCTCATGAACTACGGAATCCAGAGCTGGAGTCGGCACAACCCTTCCATACCCGGAAAATTAATACCTTATTAGTCGTCGCACTGGTTGCATTAGTGTTCATCAATCTATTGCTGGTACTGCAAGGTAGAACATTTTTTTCCGAAGAAAAGGATTTACGCAATCAATTCATCTGGCAACCCTTGTTTGCCGACGGCCGCCCTATTCTTGTTGTTGTCGGCGATTATTTTATTTTTGCGGAGAGCGACGCACACGGCAATGTAAAGCGACTGGTACGTGAATTTGATGTTAACTCACCCAAAGAGCTATCCGATTATTTACAACTTAACCCCGAAGAAGCTGAGTATAAATTCGATATAGGGTTGAGTTATTTGCCCACCAGTACGGCTTATGGGCTCGGCAATATTAGCCCCATTCTCAAAGCACCTGATACATCAGTGCAAGTGATCCTTGCATCACAACTGTCAGCAGATGCATTGCGCAATTCGCACATTGTTTATATCGGTCATTTGAGCGGGCTGGGTGCTTTACATGATGCCGTATTCGATGCATCCAACTTTGCGATTGGCCAAAATGGTTTTGACGAATTAGTTGATACCAAAACCGGTGAAACTTTTGCCAATAGCAATGGGATTCCTGGTGAATTTAACAGTAAGAAAAATCACTTGGCTTATTTAGCTGCATTTAATGGCCCAACCAATAATCGGATTGTGGTTGTTGCAGGTTTACGCGATGCAGGCTTGGTAGAGCTAACCGATAGTATTACCAGCGAAGCGGCACTTGCCGAATTGCATTCACATCTTTCAGAGCTCAATTCACATCCGGAATCATCCGCATTTGAAGCGATTTACCAAACCAGTAGTTTTGGTCAAACCACCTCCCCCGCCACTATCGTCAGCGTAAAATTGATCAAGCCTTAACGCCTAAAAACTCATAAAACCATTCATAGCACTGTTAACAATGCATTAACGTTAACAATAATCGTAAATAACTGTACTTAACTGGATTCGCTGCTTCATTTTAAGCAGCCTACTAACAACCCGCACATAGTCGCTCAGTCGTTTAGTGCTGCTCGTCGCGACGCTCATGCGGAATTATGAAATTGTTTGTCACCCTTTTTTTGCAATCATTTTTTGCCATAATGGTTAGTAGAGATGCCCATGAAATACGCCAGAATATCCCGTTCCTCACCCTCGTTTTTAATTACCCCTTTGGCCGCTGCTGTATTTACCTTTAGCGCTCCTGCTGCGCTAAGCCAAACATCAGCTTACAAAGTTGACTATAAGACCGAACAAACATCTGAACAAACATCTGAACAGACATCTGCACAAACAACTGAACAGGCAACTACAGTTTCAGCATCGGCTGAGAAAAAAAATAATCCCCAACTGAAAACTGTGACGGTAATTGGCCACCGCTTAAACCAGTTGGGTAAAAAAATATCAGCGGCAGAAGGTACTGTAGGCAGTGCCGAAATTGCCAACCGGCCAGTATTGCGTACCGGTGAAATTCTGGAGTTTGTGCCCGGCATGGTAGTGACCCAACACAGTGGTTCCGGTAAAGCAAACCAGTATTTCCTGCGGGGTTTTAATCTGGATCACGGTACGGATTTTAATTCCAGTATTGATGGTATGCCGATCAATATGCGCACTCACGGCCACGGCCAAGGCTATACCGATCTCAATTTTATTATTCCTGAACTCATCAGTAGCATCGATTATCGCAAAGGCGCTTATTATGCGGATGTCGGTGATTTTTCAGGCGCAGGTGCTGCTTCATTCAGATTAAAAAATCTGCTGGGTGAAAATAGTGTTTCTGCAACACTGGGTGAAAATCATTATGGCCGCGTGTTTGCAGCGGGCGAAGTTGCACTACACGAGGGCTTGTTGTTGGTAGGTATTGAACGCCAGGTATCGGACGGCCCCTGGACTGATATTAATGAAGATATTGATAAGCTCAACCTTAACGCCCGCTACGTAAAACCCTTTGCCGATGGCACTTTTTCGCTGACCGCAATGGCCTATGACAACAGCTGGAATTCACCCGACCAAATTCCCGCACGCGCTGTAGAACAAGGGCTGATAGATTCTTATGGCTCGCTCAACCCAACCAATGGTGGAGAATCCAGCCGTTACAGCCTTTCAGCAAATTGGCTTACCGATAGTTGGAATGCCAACCTTTATGCAATCCAATCTGATTTGTTATTAATTTCTGATTTTACCTATTTTTTAGATGATCCCGTTAATGGCGACCAATATAAACAAGTAGATGATCGCCACATTTTCGGCGGTGCCCTATCCCACCAGTGGAATACAGAATTGTTTAACATCGCCGTTAATCATCATATTGGTAGCGAATTTCGTTACGACGACATTGCAACAGTCGGGCTCTACAAAACCAAAGCGCGCGAATGGTTAAGTACCGTTCGGGAAGATGGCGTAAAAGAAGCATCCAGCGGCTTATTTGGCCAAACCCGTTTTTTGTTGAGCGATGCATTCAGTACGCACATAGGTTTACGTTACGACTATTACCATGTCGATGTTGACAGCAATATTGTCGAAAATAGTGGCGCAGAAGATACAGGAAAGTTCAGCCTTAAAGCAGGTGCGACTTATTTATTTAGCGATCATCTGGAAGCGTTTATCAATGCAGGCCAAGGCTTCCATTCTAACGACGCGCGCGGTGCAACACTCACACTTGATCCGGTCACACAGGAGCCTGCGGATGCTGTTGAATTAATCGTCCCCTCTACCGGCGCTGAAGTTGGTTTAAAACTGTTTGATGAAAAACGTTTTAATATTTCAGCCTCTTTATGGTATTTGGAATCAGAATCGGAATTAATTTTTATTGGCGATGCAGGCCACAACGAAGCCAGCCGCGCATCAGAACGTGTGGGCGCAGAACTTGCCAGTTATTTCTGGTTTGCGAACAAATGGAATCTGGATGTAGAGCTGGCATGGACACGTGCACGCTTCAGTGAAAACACTCGCGAAGAGGGAAAATATGTTGATGGCTCTGTGCCCTTTGTTGCAAGCACCGGCATTAGTTATGGCGGGCAAGGTAACGGCTTGCACAGTTCATTGCGCTATCGCTATTTTGGTGCGCGGGTACTGGAAAGTTTTAACGACATTAAAGCCGATTCAACCAGCACAGTGAATTTTGGTATTGGCTACCAGTGGGACAGCATCAACATTGAATTGGAAGTGCACAATGTGTTGGATAGCGACGAGCATGATATTGATTACTACTATGCCTCACGCTTGGCGGGCGAACCTGAAGAAGGAATCGAGGACTTGCACTACCACCCTGCTGAACCGCGCACACTCAGGGCGAAAATAGAATATCGCTTTTAAAAACTGGAGCACTGATTATTCAGTACAAGCAACACCAACAGACTGTGTGCTGTTGGTGTTGGTGTTGGTGTTGGTGTTGGTGTTGGTGTTGGTGTTGGTGTTATCAGCAGCCGTCGTAAAAATGGCCTTGGCGATACAAACCGCCTGTTCACGAATTTCATGGATCGCCGTTGTTTCGAATAACACACCGGCTAACGCGGGGCCAATTCCATAAATCTCCTGTTTGGATGAAATTCTGTAGTGATTATTACCGATGAAATTAGCGGTTAATGCAGTGCTATCATCAAGTAAACCATTGCATAAATCCTGCACTACTGAAAACCCTGCGCGATAGCCCATACACATAATCGCTTTATCGGCGATGATTTCCAACCTGGCATTTTTTGATCGCGACGCCGCTAATGACAAAATAAATCCATTGTGAGTGATCTGAATAGCATTCACTGTGGCGCGGTGAATACACAACCGGCCTTGTACTTGTAAATTGTCCAACATCGTTTTGGTACTGGCTGGAATTCTGTGCCGCACACTATTCCACCAAGGCAAAGCTCGCTTGAGACGATGACGCGCTTTGGGGTTTAATCCGCTCCACAAATAATTATTTTGTTCTCGCAATTGATTCACACTGCATTGCCAGGCAATAGCGTTTTTTTCATTGCGCTCGATATACTGACGAATATCACTTAATAGTGCGGATGCTTTTTTTGCTTGTGTGCTCAACACAGGAACATCTGAATGATGCGATGTTCCATGCGCATGGGGTAAAAGGCCGTGACGGGATACCACATGAAATGTTCCTTCAAATCCTTGCGACATCGCTAATTGCACTGCATCTACCAAACTTAAACCTGAGCCGACAATCAGGAGATGATTGATTTTTTTCCAATTGAGATGAAGTGCTTCATCCACATAAGGCGATGACAAAATCGCCGATGATTGTTGTGTGTCCAGCAGCGACGGATAATTCCCTGTGGCCATTAACACAGTATCCGCTTCATAGCACAGGCCCGAGGCAGTAATTACTTGTATAGCGTTGGCAGAAGTACCCTTCTTTACTGCGCTCACTCGTTCGGATTGCAACTCCACAGTGTGGCCAGCTACACGCAGTGATTGCACTGCATGATCAAATACATCTGTCAGGTACTCGCCGTAAATTGCCCGAGGAAAAAAATCATCGCCAGCAATAGCTAGCTCTGCAAACGCGGGGTGAAGATTTTTCCACTCACTAGTGTGTTGTAACCAACGAAAAAAATGCGCAGGGTCATCGCTAAACGCGCCCATGCGCATGGCAGGAACATTTAATACCAATGATGGATGAATAGCGGAGTACGCAAGCCCGCATGGCCGTGAAGGATTATCATCAAGAATGGTTATGCCAAGACGGATTGCCGCAGTGTGACGGGTTGATAAAGTGGAGGGATCGCGCTGGTAGTTTGCCAGCGCGACCAACGCCAATACGGCGGAGGCACCGCAACCGACAATAACCAACCGTTTCCTGTTGAGGATTTCAGACAAACAATAACACCTGTGTAATTAAAAAATTCCATCCATTGGAAGGCATCCTTGCCTCGTCCACTCCTGATGGCAACATCCTGGGTATAAACCTGAAAGTCCTATTAACTTCCGCGTTCAGTCACCATTGATAATTTTTCAATTCCCGCTTTTTCAATCAATACCATAACTTTTGCAACCACACCGTAATTCACCGCATCATCTGCATTAAGGTTCAAACGCAACTCAGGGTCTGATAATTTTCGGTTCTCCAGTTCCTGCTGCAAAATTTCCAATGCGTACTCATCTTTATCCAGATAAATTTTTCCTTCTGCATCAATACTAAGCACCAACGGTTTTTTGGGCTCTTCTATTTGCACAGTAGTTTCCGTATCGGGCAAATTGACATTAATCGCATTGGTCATTAAGGGCGCAGTAATAATAAACACCACCAGCAATACCAACATCACGTCCACCATCGGTGTAATGTTGATCTCACTTAATACTTCATCGCTATCGCCACCGGAAGAAATTGCCATTATGCAAATACCTCTTTGCCGTTCTCAGGCTTTCTTAATTCTGATGTCGCCTCACGCGCGGGGTGCGATTGCGCCGCTTTTACTACGGGTGTGGATGATTTAATACGGAAGCCGGATTTTTGCACCAGGCTCACAAAATCAGTGGCGAAGTCATCCAGATCAGCAGCGATCAATTTCACCCGACGTAAAAAGAAGTTGTACGCCAGCACTGAGGGCACTGCTACGGCAATACCAATCCCGGTAGCAATCAATGCTTCGCCAATCGGCCCCGCCACCACTTCAATGCTCGCGGATTTTGTTGCGGTAATTGCAGTGAGCGCCTGAATAATACCGAACACTGTTCCAAACAATCCCACAAAGGGCGCGGTATTGCCGATGGATGCAAGCACCGCCAAACCATTTTCCAATGAACGGCGCTCTTTTTGGATTTGTTGGCGCAGATGGCGCTCCAACAAATCCTGTCTGTCCCAGCTGTGCTCCAGATCAGTTGCGGTACTTGCATCGGCATTGCGCAAGGTTTGGAAACCCGCTGCCGCAACACGTGCAGTAGCGCCAACGTATTTCTCAAACGATGCTGCCGCGTGTAAATCGGCAGAGGACCAAAAGGTTTTGGTAAACCGACGATTCTGGCGAGACAAGCTCAGGTGTTGGACACCTTTAATGACGATTAACGTCCAGGTGATGATGGAAAAGGCGATCAACGCCCACAAAGTCCACTCAACGATATGTTGGTACAGCTCAGACATAATTTTCTTCCTAACTAATTCCGGATTAACACTAATGGATCATTAAATTGCTGAGCGCTTTTCAGCGCATGTTTATGAATTCGATAACTTGAAATCAATCGGTACTTCTACCCACGAATCGATTGCCGTTTCACCTTGCTTGGCAGGTACAAATGACCAACGTCTTACGGTATCCATCGCTGCTTTATCCAACACACTACGGCCGCTGGATGTTTTCACTTCAACCGACGATGGCTTGCCATTACCCAACACATGCACGTTCAAAATCACAGTACCTTCCCAGCCCCGCTCTACTGCCAACTCAGGGTATTCCGGCGGTGGATTGCGCAGATAACCCGGGTTTGCCGTTGCCGGTGTGACCGGTGGAGGTGGTGGTGGCACCACAGGTGCAGGCGGTGGTGGCGGTGTCTCTACCACTTTTTGCACGGGAACCGGTTTTGGTTTTTCTACCGGCTTGGGTTTTGGTTTTTCCACTTTTGGCGGTGGTGGTGGCGGAACCTCTTCCGGTGGAATCACCGGTGGTGGTGGTAACTCTACCGGCGGACGATAAATCTCAATCGACATTGGAGGTACTTCTGCTTTGGTGATAGGCACCTCTGGCTTGAAATAAAAATAAGCAAATGCCGCGAAGTGCAGCCCCACAATCAATAACAGGCTCAACAATGACCATGCACCGCGGTATTTGGTGTACACCAATTGGATTTGCTTTTGATGACTGTAATCACTGGGGATGACACGCGGAGAAAGTTGAACGACGTCTGCCGATTTACGTGGAACCGCAACGGGCTTTACATGACGCAACTGCTGGCGGACATGGCGACGGTCATAACTGTAGGGTTCAGAGTAAGCATGGGCACTCATATAATTCTCCCACCCGATTGGGTCACTGGAATCGCTTGTGGCGATTTAACAATAGGTTTCCGTAATCAATGGCTTTGCATTGTGTGCAATGCACCACTCATTACAACTATCAGGGGAATTGCAGCAAGCGTGCCAATACAAAATTTTGTTTACGAAAAATTGCGCATGTTATTGAAAGCCGCAGATTTATTGAGTTGTGCCACGAATATCGCAGTAAAAAGCGCAACACAACGATCAGCAGCATAAAATTTGTTGCTTAATCACCAACAATGATGCGCAAATCAAAACAGGGGGAAATTGACTATCTCTTCTGGCAATGTTTAAAAATAAACAGACAACACGCCGTGACAATACAGAAAACTCGCATAAGCTTATGAACTAATCACAGTTTATAAAGGGTAAATGCCTCGCTACAATCCGGACAACACTTGTTGTACCCATCCTTGGAGTCATAAACACACCCGGAGTTATAAATACACACAGCGTTATAAGCACACTCAAGATTACAACCATCGTTCTTTATTTATATTTATTCATGGAGTCATTTTGTTATGTCAGACCAATGGAAATTTGAAACACAATCTGTCCACGCCGGTTACACGCCCGACCCAACAACAAAATCGGTTGCCGTGCCCATTTACCAAACCGTTGCCTACGCCTTTGACAGCGCGCAACACGGTGCCGATTTATTTGATTTAAAAGTGGCGGGAAATATTTATACACGCATTATGAACCCCACCAACGACGTGCTGGAAAAACGCGTTGCCGCGCTGGAAGGCGGGATTGCGGCACTGGCATTGGCATCGGGGCAAGCCGCTGTGACTTATGCGATACAAACCATCGCCGAAGCGGGCGACAATATTGTTTCTTCCACTGCACTTTATGGCGGCACTTATAATTTATTTGCGCACACGCTGCCGCAATATGGTATTACCACTCGCTTTGCAGATCACACCAATCCGGATAGTTTTGAATCGCTTATTGATGAGCGCACCAAAGCGGTATTTGTAGAATCACTCGGCAACCCACAGGGGAATGTTACTGATATTGCGCGCATCGCCGAAATTGCTCATCGCCACGGTGTGCCCTTGATTGTCGATAACACCGTTGCAACACCCTATTTGTTGCGACCTATTGAGCACGGTGCCGATATAGTCGTGCATTCGCTGACAAAATATTTGGGCGGCCACGGCAACAGCATTGGCGGTGCGATTGTGGATTCAGGAAAATTCCCCTGGGCGCAACATAAAGCGCGCTTCAAGCGCCTCAACGAACCCGATGTGAGTTACCACGGCGTGGTTTATACCGAGGCATTGGGCGCAGCGGCCTATATTGGTCGCGCACGCGTAGTGCCACTGCGCAACACCGGCGCTGCACTCTCCCCTTTCAATGCTTTTTTAATTTTGCAGGGTATAGAAACACTGGCATTGCGTATGGATCGCATCAACAGCAACACGCAATCCATTGCTGAATATTTGCAAAAACACAGCAAAGTTAGCTGGGTGAATTATGCGGGATTGCCCGATAACGTTTATCACCCACTTGCGCAAAAATACCTTGGCGGAAAAGCCTCCGGCTTGCTCACCTTCGGTTTAAAAGCTGACGATGGCCGCGAAGCCGGCGCACGCTTTTTGGATGCACTGCAACTCTTCACCCGCCTTGTGAATATCGGCGATGCAAAATCACTCGCCACCCACCCGGCGTCCACCACCCATCGCCAATTATCGCCAGAGGAATTGAAAAAATCCGGCGTAGGTTTGGATACGGTAAGGTTATCGGTTGGTATAGAACATATCGACGATTTACTTGCCGATCTGGAACAGGCGCTGGCGAAGGTGTAATAACACGCTGGTTTGAGGATGTAGATAATTCATAAAAAAGCGCAACCATTATTAGCTGCGCTTTTTTATTTTATGAGCTAATAATTACAGCGCGCCAGGTTTGTAACTCCATTTGGGAGTGACCAGCAATAACACAACAGACAATAATGCAACAGCGATGGATAGCGACAGTGCAATCGACATGTCGCTCATGCGATCGGGATAAATTTTTGCAGCGGCACCCAGCCCAATGCCATTTCCACCTAGCACTAAAATAGTTGCCGCATAATCATGAAAACGGCGTGCTTTATTTGCACCTTGTGACCATGTTTCATGAGTGTTGTAACTGGGTAATATCTCATGCGCATCATTGAGCTGCTCCAATGCCGAGAGAAACCGGCGCAAATTGGAAATAGCCCTTTCCGCTTTGTAATTTAAAAAAGCCAGACAAATTGACGCTACCGGAAAACCGGCCACCAACCATTCAATCGGAACATCGCTAGTCATTACACTGGGTTTAAGCGCAACCAACGCAGCGAGCAAACTCACCACCAAGGTTACATACAATGCAAGTGCCTGTTGTCGTTGATTGATACGGGCATTGACCTCTTGATAGGCAGCAATAAAACGGTAATTGGCATCGACTATATATTTCGTCGTCATCTGATTTTCCTAAAAACCATAATAAAAAAACAAGGGCGCATCCGGCGCCCTTGTTTCGTGTGCATGACGAAAGTGATTGAGTAAAATTATCCGCGCGGATCAGGTGTGAGGCGCAAGTAAGGTTTCACCGCTTTGTAACCTTTGGGGAAACGACGTGCAATTTCTTCGGGGTCTTGTAGCGCAGGCACTATCACTACATCGTCGCCCGACTTCCAGTTACCCGGTGTTGCCACTTTGTGATGCTCCGTTAATTGGAGCGAATCAATCACACGCAGGATTTCATCAAAATTGCGGCCCGTACTTGCGGGATAAGTAATGATCAAACGGATTTTTTTCGCCGGATCAATAATAAACAGCGAGCGCACAGTGAGCGTTGCATTCGCGTTGGGGTGAATCATGTCGTACAGGCTGGACACTTTGCGGTCTGCATCGGCGAGTATCGGAAAGTTCACCTGGGTTAATTGTGTTTCGTTAATGTCATTGATCCATTTGTTGTGGGAATCCACCGGATCAACACTCAACGCAATGGCTTTAACATTGCGCTTGGCAAATTCATCTTTCAGCTTGGCGGTCAGCCCTAATTCGGTGGTGCACACTGGTGTGAAATCGGCGGGATGGGAAAACAATACACCCCAGCTATCACCCAACCATTGGTGAAAACTGATCAAACCTTGCGTGGACTCTTGCGTGAAATCGGGTGCTTCATCACCTAGACGTAAGCTCATTATTGCCTCCTTCGGCTTCTTTATCTCATGTTCAATGGAGTGACTCGCGTGAGTTGTATCCATGGTAGAAGGCAATGCGAAAATCCAAAAATACTATTTTGGACTTTGCTTAGAACCAAATGCGCCAAACCGAAAGTTATAAGCACATAAGAACTTAGTATTTCCCATGCTCATAATCAGTGGATAGGATGCACCCACCTTTACAAAAGCCATAGCTAGCAGGCAGTTAGCCTGAAAATAGCTCGCCTTATAAGACATTAACCAGACAACTGGATACCTCATGAAAATCCGCGATCTCGATTACTCCGATAGCCCCGTCAACCAGGAACATGAAGCGCTGGGACTACCTCCCGTCGAACAAATTCCGCTGCACCCGGTGATTCGCGCTGCCGTGGTATTTGCCTCTTTTACTCTTATCGCATTGGTAGTGCTCGGACTGACACAATTATTTGGCGGCAGCTGGGAGCAAGGCGTAAACAGTATTGAAGCAACCGTCAACGATTCCATGTTCTGGAACGCGGTACTGGTGGGCTTGATCGCCCAAATTATCGATGGCGCACTCGGCATGGCCTACGGCCTGACCTCCACCAGCTTTTTGCTGGCAACCGGTGCATCACCGGCGCTGGCGACCGCATCTGTCCATATGGCAGAAGTGTTTACCACAGGCGTATCGGGCATATCGCACGCTAAATTCGGTAACGTCGATAAAAAACTATTTTTGCGTTTATTGATCCCAGGAATTATCGGCGGCTTGCTCGGCGCAATTCTCGTAACCCAAATTGATGGCAAAGTCCTCAAACCGTTTATTACTGTGTATTTGTTGCTGATGGGTATTTACGTACTGAGCAAAGCCTTCCGCAAACACATCGCCACCCGCAAAGGTGAACCCAAACACGTTGCAAAACTCGCATTGCTCGGCGGCTTTGTAGATACCTCTGGCGGCGGCGGTTGGGGCCCTGTCGTCACCACCACACTGGTAGGTACCGGCCACGACCCACGCACCACCATTGGCTCGGTGAACTTTGCAGAATTCTTTTTAACACTCACCAGCGCTGCATCGCTCTTTATTTTGGTCGATGAAACAATCTGGCACATAGTCGCAGGCTTGATCATTGGCGGCCTATTCGCTGCACCTTTCGCCGCCTACGCGTGCAAAAAGTTCTCAACCAGAACGCTGCTGATTTTGGTGGGATTACTGATCAGTGCAATATCCGTATTCAATTTATACAAGGCAATTGCAGGCTGAAGAAATTTGAGTTCTGAAATACAACGGGCAGAGATTTTTTAAGTCTCTGCCCGTTTTTTATTGGAGGATTTGAATGCTGATGGCGATCAAATTTTTATCTGGAAAATCAAGCTAAGCAGTTGTTGTTATCACTAGTTTTTACATTTATACACATTAGCTGAATGCTGGACAACGCCTATACAAGCAATCTGATCTGACTCAGGTGTTACCCCCGAAATAACTGTTTCCTCGCTCTCTACACTACAGCATTCCATCGTATCTCCTCCAGATTTTACAGCTTCACTTTTCAACACTTTCAAGGAATCTTCAGTTGTTTCAGCATGCGCCACTAAGCCCGCTGAACACTGAGAGACCGAAACAGTTGTTATATATGTACAGCTTTTCGGTTTAGCATTAACAACGTTTACCGGAGCACTAGCAGAGCACGCATGTAGAAAAAACAATAACAGCAAAATGATTAGATGATTGTTCATATGCCTTTATAAACCTGATTTAAGCGGCAGTTTGTAAGTTGTGGTTTGTGGATTACTTTTGCGCAGAAAAATCAAAAGCCGGCTACTAACTATCCAGCGCGTGTAGCACGCTGGATGCTAGGCTTTTTTATGAATTACTGCTGCAAATACGAATATATTTCCCAATCAAAAGATAGAAGGCTATTGAATAAACACAAGGACCAACAAAAGATATGATAGTAAGCATGTATTGATTAGAGTCCACTTCCCAGGCAGGTTTAGAAAACAAAAGCGACGAGATTATTAGAGATATAAGCAAGCTATAAATAAATAGCTTAATAGAAACTGGCAGCGCAAGACAGAAAAGTCGGCCAAAATAGTTCTGCCCATCTCCTTTCTGATTTATTTGGTAGGTGTAATAAATTCCATAGTAGTTTATTGCTGCTTCAGCCAAAAAAAATAGAAAATACTCTACCCATTCGTTTATATCTGAACTTTCAGAGGCAATTATAATTGGCAGACTAAAGCCACTATAAAAAAGAATACTAAAGATAATAAAATGCTTTAGCTGAATTAATTGCCCAATTTCACCCACTCGTATTCTTTCAGCTAGTTTTCTCGGATTGAAAAAATAAATATCCTTTAGCACATTATTCCCCTTTCATAAATATTCACTCAATTTCTTGAGTTCGCCACTCATCACTCTTTACATCATAAAAGGAATGATAGCCCGGCTTTAGCTCTTTAAACCTAGCAATCCATGGAAATTTCTCGAATATACAACCCATGCAGATTACCAAGCCGTCATTTGCGTTATCAGTTGTATTACACATAAATTGCCAGTCACCGCAATCCCAGTGCAAAACCTCAACAATAGGCTGCTCTCCATTCATTACATATTTCGTTGTGACCGCTAAAATGTCATCACTGAAATCGAATGGCCAGTCTTCTTTTTTGTATGAATGAATATGCACTTTTTCCCCTATCTTAATGTCTCGTGCGAATCCATATATATGGATCGTCAGATTCGAATGTTTGAAATTGACCGTACAAATACCACAAAACCATCAGCAGAACCGGGATATTGCTGCGGATAAAAATGCGAATATTACTCTCATACGTCTTCATGACCCCAAGTTAAGCGCAGTTTGTAAGTAGCGCTACGACAAAGTGAGGGTGGCGATTCGCCAAATGCACCACTTGAAAATCGTTCCCGAACACTTTGCTATTTACCACAACTAAACTTCCAAGGCACACCAAAACGGTCTACAACGATTGCGTAACAGGGTGAGAAAAATGTTTTTTGGGGCGGCAAAACCACTTCACCACCAATAGCAAATTTCTCAAATAGAGATTTGACCTTACTTTCACTTTTCACGCCTAACAATATATTAAAACCTTGCGGCTTTTGATATTGCTCCGGGTTAACATCACCACCAGCCAGTTCAACTTGTTCAATTACGATATTTGCATGAACGATTTTATGTTGCCATTCAGGGGTAACGCTTGCAGCTACAGGAGAGTCTTTAAACTCTAGCATTGTGCCAATGGTTCCATTTAAGTACTCCGCATAAAACTCAAAGGCTTCTTTGCACTGACCATTAAAACCAATATGAAATGAAAGGCTCATAGTTATTTCCTTACAATTTTGGAGCGTTGCTCTGTTTTAGTCGAACTTTTCAGATCTTTATTTCTTGCCACAGTTGCTTTTTATGTATCCGATCTGCTGATTACACCATTCTCAACTTTCCACATACCTTGCTCCGTACTCACGTATATAGGCTGACGTGGAGCAAGCTTAGATAGACATGAAATTCATTCGGAGTTGGTCACATTAAATTGATTATTGTTGGCTGGTTTTACCCACAAAACTGCGACTCATAAACTGTCCACTAAACTGGGTGGCATTTCCTGCCACAGTCGCTTGTTAGAGTTTGCTGTTAAATACACTGGAATATTTTTTGAAGCCCATTCTAACTATCAATGGAATGATTAAATGCTCCACAGCCAACACCGGCGTATACCAGAGCGGCCACTCGTCCCCATTTGGATAGCGAGTAATTAATAGCCACAAAAGGAATACAGAAATAAATAATAGCGTTATAGCTTTCTCATGTCTTGGAAATAAAGAATAAGCAATTGATATTCCGACTGCCTCGACAACAAAGGTGACAATAAGATCTATTACACAAATCAATGAATCGCTAGGTTCATTTTCAAATCGAATTAGATTTAGAACAAATAATGTAGATTTTGAAACCGTAAAATACCATGTTAAAAAAACGATTATCGTGATGGCAGAAAGCGTAAGTATGTCCCTTGATAATTCTCTTATTTTATTTAGTTCTATGCTCATATATTGGATTTTCTTGGTCTTACCCATAAAAAGTGAACACCCTAACTATGCAGTCGGCTGTCATGCATTCAAACTCTACTAGCGCAACATAACCAATGCTGGAATCCCTGCTCAAGCGGTTCTGCTGTTTCAAGCACTGACTTTCCGGCGCACACAGTGTGCGAGCTGGAGCTTGTTAGGTCGCCCTTAATAATTTCAAATTTTTTATACCAAGGATTAAATAAAACGTACCCACGACGAACGCCAAGTTATATGGAACATCAACATACAAATCAAAATAAGGACTTCCTCCAGCCATTCCCACTAGTAAAATTCTTGTGACAAAAGAAAGCAGGCCAAACAATGTTGACATCCCGAAAAACAGGAAAGCTTTTGAAAAATACGCTATGTACATTTCATTTTTAAAACCAAATGTTTTCTTCAATGAAAAGTATGCGTAGAAATTAACGATGACTGCTACTACAGAGACTAAAGTATCTAAAACATAATAAGGCGTATAAATACTAATTTCTTCCAAAATACTTACCTCTTTATTTTTTGGCCTAACGTTGCGCTCACCGGCGGATTGTAAATGGTGCGTTGCGATAAACTTCGCGCAACGATATTGAAAAAGTGCTAACTACAATACGCCATGATCAATTCTTTGTTAATTATTTACTGTTACTGATTTGCATTTCAATAGAGCTGTCTAATAACTCATCAGTGTCCGAAGAGTAACTAAATGATTGAACCACCCAAAATTTTTCTTGTTTATAAAAACGAAAATGTATTTCAAACGGCTGCATTTCACTTAGGCATATATATATGTCTTTTCTAATTCTTTGAATAAGTGTTTTAGAAGCTAATTTTTCACAATTTGTTGGGCTTCCAACTTGTTGAATAAAGGATATGAATTGCAATTTTGTACGATCCACATCAGCCTTCTTATCAGCGAAAAATTTGTTACTTGATATTGCATAGTCAAAGGCTTCATTTGTTTTCTTCGCAATAAGTAAAGATATTGTGTTTTCAATTACAGTCTCAGGCTCTATACCTTCTGCGATAACAGATGTGCTCAACGATATTACAATAACACTCAGAACCATTTTAAACATGACTTTCTTCCTATTGCTAATTAACGTTCGATCAACCACTGTTCTTAAGCACGAAGCGCGGTTCTTGCGCTATTTTTTACAGAAAACACAAGATTTATTTCTTATTTGCAAATAAGAACCACCATAGAACAGACCACCGCAGTCACTGCATTTAAATTTTTTAACTAAATAGTGCCACCCATAAAGAGAGACCAAAGCACCAACTACAAAAACGATTAAATAAACTTCAACTGAAGTTTCCGTTATTGAACCGCCGCTCCGGCGCATTAGTATTGGAAAGGCCGACAAAAGCCAAGTTATAGCGATGCAAACAAAGGGAATTGCTATCAATGTGATTACTATGAGATTGCCCTTTTCTTGTTTACTGGTCATGTTTTTCCTTATTCGATGATATGGTGATTTTTATTCTTGCGGAGCCATAACGTTAAGTTCAGCGACCGTTTGTAAGTAGTGACTTTGCGGAATACTTTTGTGCAGCAAAACCACAAAGGCGCGACTTACCAACTGTCCAACGCACGTAGTGCGCGAGTTGCAGCACTTTCTTAGGGTTTATTCAGCGTTTTATTTTACCCATTTTGAAGTGCCAATAACTTGGTCGATATAATTTGCAAGACTTATAACTTCATAAACCTGTTTGGAATCACAGCCTAGGTATACTGAAACAGCCTTTCTTCTATTTTGTATTGAGCTTTCAATAAGGATATAACTAGAATCAGTTGCAGACACGAAGCAGCCCCAACTTCCAGAATCAAGATTTGATTTCATTTTAAAAAAGTTCGCCTTAAGTAGCTCTGCTTTAATTAAATCAATGCTTTCCTTTGGCAGGCTTGCTGTTTGAAAGCCTTTTGCTGAAACGTATTCATAGCCTTCATACTCAACCGCACCATTAGCCTTAACAATTACAGTGTATACAGGGCAGCGACCATAACAAGCTGTACGCTTTAGTTTAACGACCGTTTCATTGTCGATTGTGGGAGTTATTGAGGCACAAGAAAAAAGTAACAGCGATACTATCGTCAAAACTAATTTTTTATAGAAATCCATTTTTTACCCTAACGTTACGATAAACGGTGGTTTTTAAGTAGCACTTTTGCCATAAAATGGAGCGAAGCGGAATGGCAAAAATGCTACTTTAAAACCATCCGATTCATTGCTTTGTTAGCTGTATTTATATTTTTATAATATACAATGAATAAATTACCAAGCCTATGATAGCTACAATTGGCCCTAAAGTTATAAAAGCGAGAAACACCAATGTGAACTGCAGTACAATAAGCTTAAATAGATCATACAATAGCCACGCTGCCATGCGTCCAATTATTGCTCCAGGTAAAATTATTAAAACTACAAAAAGTAACCTGACATCAACAGCCTTAGTAAAATATAAATACTCTAATGAAATTATTCCTACAATCATTCCTATAAATTGAACAGGAGTGGCCAGTCTATTTTCATCATCATAAAGCCACTCTCGAAACTTATATGCTGTGCGGTATATTTTTTCATAGGCTTTAAATATTTTATCCATCATATCGGCTCCATGATGAAATTCTTTGATTTAAGCTAACGTTGCGTTCAGCGGCAATTTTTATGTTGCGCTTTTGTGTTACACACAATGAGCACCGCGAATGCAAAAGCGCAACATAAAAACTGTCCAGTTGAGGCGAAGCCGGAACGGTGCTGCAACGCCTTGTATGATTGATTTCATCAGTTTTCTTATCATTCTTAACGCGATAAGGTGGAGCCCATACCTGCAGCAACAGGTATTCAGCAAGGTAGCCCGGTGCAGCACTGGCGCAGAGTAATCTAGCCCGTTAACAAGCGTGGGCACCTTGCTGATTCTACTTTTAACTCGAACAGTCGAATGGGCTCCGAGCCCGAATGTAGCAAGGGTGAGTTATGAATACAACTACCGCCGCACACATTGATCGCAGTGAAAGAAATGTAGGAATCGACATCGGAAAAAGCACGCTGGATATTTGTATTTTCGAGCTCGATGTTTATTTGCAATATCCCAATACCACGGAAGGGATTCGTGAATTAATTAAAAAACTATCGCGTTATAACCTCACTCGCATTTTGGTTGAGGCGACCGGCGGTTACGAAAGAGGTTTGGTGGAAGCCTGCGCTGAAAAGGAATTGCCGGTAATTATTGTCCAGCCAACCCAAGTTCGTCAGTTTGGCAAAGCACAGGGTGTTTTTGTCAAAACCGATAAAATTGATTCGCGGCTCATCGCACAATTTGGTGCCATATTAAAACCGGAGCCAAGGCCTCTCAATAGTAAAAAAGTACGCTATATCAGGGATTTACTCTCACGCAAGCGCCAACTGAATGAGATGCGAACCCAGGAATTAAATCGTCAGCACAAAGCGCCTGCGATTCTTGCAGCAACCCATAAGCGCTTGCTGAAAGTGCTCGATAAAGAAATTGAAAGCATCAACAAGTTACTCGCCAAAGCCATTGGTGAAGTTACTGAGTGGCAGCGTACTTATGAGATTCTAAGCTCAGTGCCAGGTGTGGGCGATGGTGTTACGTTCACGCTATTGGGAGAGTTACCTGAGCTAGGCCAACTGTCACCACGCAAAATAGCAGCGCTTTGTGGTTTGGCTCCATTTAATCGCGACAGCGGCATGATGAAAGGACGACGTAGAATCAAAGGTGGTCGGGCACCGATTAGAACGGTGTTATACATGGCGATGCTGAGCGCGATTCAGTGTAATCCAGTGATGAAGAAATTTTACAAAAAGCTCGTTGAGCAGGGTAAGCACAAGAAAGTTGCACTTACGGCCTGCATGCGAAAAATGATGACGATTTTAAACGCCATGGTGCGGGATAACTGCGAGTGGCAAGCTAACTAAATTTGCGTTTCAGGTATTGATTTTCTACCACAGTCGCTTGTTAGGTTTATTTGCTTTTATATTCGTTTTCAGCGGCAGCGTATTCTTTAGATTTTAATATTATTGGCATATAACGAATTTTCCTCTTCTTTTCCAGGCTAATTTCATACTTTCCTAGATAGCCACGTGCGCCGCAATAGTACTGCGTACAGGTAGATTCATTTTTTTCATTTAGGTCAGAAATTTTAATGCTGCTAGAACCAACATTTATATTTAAAACGCATTTATGTTTAGGTTCCTCACCAAACTCACGCTCATATATGAAAGAGTTATTCTTATAATTTGCGATTCCGTAAACACTACAAAAATGCCCATTTCCAAACTTTAATTCAGCCCGAAAATAGATAGAACTCGGTGAGTAACTAACTATTTCTAGTATGTCTTCTGTTTCATATTTTTCCCCTGACACAAACTGACCAGTAAACCTAGCTTTATATACACCCTCTATACTTTTTATAAGCTCCGAAGAGCTCTTATGCTCCTGAGAAAATGTTTCTTGTGAAATTACTAATAGCAGAACGCACGTCCATAGATTTTTCAGAATACTCATGATGTTTCCTTAATTTTTACTGGTCTTACCCATAAAAAGTAGACACCCTAACTATGCAGCCAAGGCTGTCATTCGTTCAAACTCTGCTGGCGCAACATAACCAATACTGGAATGCCTGCGTAAGCGGTTATAAAAAATTTCGATGTACTCAAAGATACTCGATCTGGCATCCTCAATCGAGTGGAATTTCTGGGTGTAAAGCAACTCAACCTTCAAGCGACTAAAGAAAGATTCCATCGGCGCATTGTCCCAACAGTTCCCTTTGCGGCTCATGCTCGGAATGGCATCATGGCTCCGCATAAAATCAATATATTTTTGAGCACGATACTGAACGCCCCGATCAGAATGGATAATAAGCCCTGGTTTAATATCACGGCGTTCAAACGCCATGCGTAATGCATCCGTAATGAGCGTCTCCGTCATGCTGGTATCCAGCGTCCAACCGACAATGCTGCGCGAGTACAAATCCATAACCGCTGCCAGATAGAGCCACTGCTTTTCAATCCAGATATACGTAATATCTGTTGTCCATTTTTCATTGGGTTTGCTCGCCACAAATCGACGCCAGAGCAAGTTATCCGACACGTTGTGCATTGTTAGCGCGTGACTTCCATAATTAAAGGCTTTACCGTTGTGTGCCTTTAAACCTTGTAATTTCAGTACATTAGCAACAAAGTTAACTGAGCAAGGTTGACCGATTGCATACAACTCTTTGGCGATTCGTGGCGCACCATAGCGAGCCTTGTAAGTTGCATAGGTATCAATTATTTGTTGTACACGACATTCCCGCTTCTGGTGTCGAGGACTTTTTTCCCGATCAACCCAACGATAATAGCCGCTGCGAGAAACTGACAGCACACGACACATCAGCAATACCGGAAATGCTTCCAGATGTTCACGAATTAACGCGTACTTTACTCGTGCTGGTTCGCAAAGTACGCAGCTGCCTTTTTTAAAAAAGCCAGCTCTTTTTCCAGCTCCGCACTTCTCCGCTTAAGTTGGCGCAGCTCATCACTTTCATTTTTTGAATAATCAACACCCGCAACCGTATTAAATTGTTTTTCAGAAAGACGGGTAAACTGGCGTCGCCAGTTATAGATTTGTTGCGCACTGATCCCTAAATCACGTGCAACCGATGCGGTGGTATTGCCTTCTTTTTCAGCGCGCTTAACCGCTTCTCGACGGAATTCTTCGGTGTAAGCCTGTGTCTTTTTACGTGCCATAATGAGCACCTCCATATAGGGTTTTCTAACTATACAGGGTGTCTACTGTTCGTGGGTAACTCGGACCTCTAACGTTGTATTAAACGGCAGAATTTAAGGCGTGCTTTTGTGGAAACTTTTTGCGCAGCAAAACCACAAAAGCGCGACTTAAATTCTGTCTGGTGGAGCGCAGCGTAACGAATTTGAATACTTTGTTATAACACTACGCTCAAGTGGTAAAAATTACTGCGGACTAAAATACTTCAGGCCGCACAAACTTCACTAACGAATTGTAGAACCATGCTGCAATTTACTTTAAAGCGCCGGTTGCCAAGTGCAGAAAGCGCCTATTCGAACTATTCCAGAGATTCTAGCGGAACTACGTTTCTACCAAAATTCGCTTAGTGACTTAATTACTACAGCGCGCTTACTTTCCGAAACCACCAACCAAAAAGGCCGCTCTTTATAACGCCGTGCTCAACGGCAGTTTGTAAGTTGTGGTTTTGTGGAATACTTTTGCGCAGCAAAACCACAAAGCCGCGACTTACAAACTGTCCAGCGCACGTAGTGCGCGAGTTGCAGCACTTTGTTAGGGTTCTATTCAGCTTTTTCCTTTACCCATTTTGAAGTACCAATAACTTGGTCGATATAATTTGCAAGATTTATAACTTCATAAACCTGCTTGGAATCACAGCCAAGGTAAACTGAAACAGCCTTTATTCTATTTTGTATTGAGCTTTCAATAAGTACATAGCTAGAATCAGTTGCAGACATAAAGCAGCCCCAACTTCCAGAATCAAGATTTGATTTCATTTTAAAAAAGTTTGCTTTAGTTAGCTCTGCTTTAATTAGATCAATACTTTCCTTTGGCAGACTTGCTGTTTGAAAGCCTTTTGCTGAAACGTATTCATAGCCTTCATACTCAACCGCACCACTAGCCTTAACAATTACAGTGTACACAGGGCAACGGCCATAACAAGCTGTACGTTTTAGCTTAACGACCGTTTCACTGTCAATTGTGGGAGTTGTTGATGCACAAGAAAAAAGTAACAGCGATACTGCCGTTAAAACTAATTTTTTATAGAAATCCATTTTTTACCCTAACAATGTAATTAGATGGAAATTTTCCGTCTTTTGCACCGGAATTTTTCCGTCTAAGTTTTGATGGTTAATTGATAACACGCCCTCCAATTCCTTGGCAACACTGGTTTTCAGCCATTTCTGCTTATGGGCGAAAGGCGGAAAGTTTGTGGTTTAACTAAACTTTGCTGGAGTTGATTAAATCGCAAGTATCCACTTATAAATTCGCGACTAACCCAATTTACGCTGGGCAATTGCCGCACTTCAAATTGACTCAGCCTTTACAAAAGGCGGAGTTTTCATCCCACCCTGCTTTCCAAGGTAATGCCTTCAGATTTACCGGTACGGGCGATTTTGGGTCGCTAGTATCGTGAAGTTTCCATTTGCAACTAAAAAAATCTTCTGCGGTTTCAAATGTATAAGTCTTTCCATTCTCAGGACTAAACCTTAGGTTCATCAGGCAATACTGTCTCTCAGCCGAGGATGCCCCCATATCTGTGAGGTAATATTGGAACGTTAGCTCGCCATCAGCGGCGACCTTATAGACAGCTTCCGTACCTGGCAAAATAACATCCGTGCTCTTGCGCTCCTTGCAATCTGTTGATGAAGCATAAAACGCAATGCCAAGATTTTTCATGCTGTTATTTTGAAAAGTAATTGTCGCGATCTTACCCGCGACTGGTTCAGTATATTTTATTTGTTTTAGCGCGCAGCCAGAGCTGAATATTATTGCCAAAACTAAAAACGTATATCGCATTTACCGCTCCAAAAAGTTTATGAAAGACCACACTACACTCTTTTATTTATCTTTTTTATCCGCCACAAAAACCCAACCTTTCGCTTTTACGCATTCCAATGTTTTGGCTTCCAGATCGTTAATGCCTTTTATGTTTGACAGTATTTGTTTGTCATCGAAGATGGTTTTTTTGTATTGATTGTAATTAGTGTGTTGCATTGGAGTGCCGGTACTGACGGAGGTGGCGGCCATTGCGCCTGCATGGGCACCTGAGCCTGAGCCACTTCTGACAGCGAATATCGCCGCTAATACTTCTTTTATGTAGTCGTCTGAAAATTGGGTGAGTTGTTTGGGGTCTTTAACTTCGCGGGTGCCAAAGAGAAACGATTGCTCGTTAAAACTCTGTGTTTGGCATTGGTCGTAGTCGGTTACGTACGCTTTATCGGTGGTTTTTATTTTGCCGTGGGATGTGTGCTCTACCTCGCCAACAAAAGGCGATATTTTCATGTTGTCGAAATAGGCATCAATTTGGGCTTGTGGGGCTTGGTAAGGTGCGGTTGCACAGCCAATCATGAGTGCGCAGAGTGCAGAGGTTGCTACTAATTTTTTAGACATGGTTTTTCCGTATCGCAGGTTTAGGTTTTGCGAGAATAAGCGATACGGAGGTAAATGTGAATGACATCACATTACGTGTTTGGGACTAGTCACCCTGCACGTAGCGCTGGCCAAAGCGCGTCAGCACCGCTAGGGCGATGCCGGCCAGTAACCACTGGGGTGCAACCACTATTGCGAGCAGTATGCCGTCCAGCACGGCCATGCCTGCAATCATGCGCGGAATAACTGGCCCGGTGTAGGGTTTGCCGCGCATGTGTTCATAGCGCGCAACAAAGGTTAGCGACAGGGTGTATACAAACTGCAACACAGCGGCAATAAGAACCCACTGCAACCACTCGCCTGTAAGTGCCATGAGCACCACTACAAATACCAGTGCCCGTGCGAGCCCCATGACTAAAATACTGGCGGCGGTTTTTTTATGAAACACATCATAAATTACGATGGTTGCAAACAGTGCGATTGCAGCACACAGACCTGCAAGCGCAAAGGGTGTGAGCGCGACAATAACAAAGCCTGTTAAAAATAATGCAAACGCAATCACCACCGCTGTTTTTACGCTGACGCTGCCAGTCACAAGCGGGCGATAGGGTTGATGTTGTTTGTCCCACTGATAATCACACAGGTCATTGAGCACCATGCCGCCGCAATAAAATGCGGACAGCGAAAGTGCCAGCACCGGAAACCAAAACCACTGCACCGCATTCGGAACAGCGTGATCAATTAACACCATGGCTGTGAGCACATTCATCCACACCGTGGGCAAGTTGCTAATGCGGCACAATGCGAGCAGTGGTTTTATTTTCATTTGTTATTCCAATCCAAACATTAATCAAACAGATGGCGCAGCATTAAATCGCACACATCAGTTGCGGCAATGGGTTCAGGCGGGACCAGGCGCGCCTCGGTAGACATAAAAATCGGCGTAGAGTCTGCGCCGGATAATGCCAAACCATGCGAACCTTTTACTTGCTCCGGCTGCATGGAAATGACATCCATTAAATAGCGGAAGCCCAATTTTTTGCGCAGCACCTTACCCGCCATGCGCAGCATCGGAAAACGCAATGTAGGATTAAAAAATAATTCGCAAGGGTCGTAACCGGGTTTGCGATGAATTTCTACTGTGGGCGCAAAATCCGGCGCTTTGTTGTCGTCCAACCAATAATAATAAGTGAACCAGGCATTGGCCTCGGCCAACAAAATAAGCTCGCCCGAACGTTCATGATCTAACCCCAGCTCGCGTTTTCCTTCTGCATCCAACACTCGCGCAATACCCGGTTGCTGCTCAAACAATTGTTTAACCATGGGAATTAATTCAGCATCTTGAATATACACATGGGCGATCTGATGGTCGGCCACGGCAAAGGCTTTACTGGTGGCGGTTTCCAAATACTCGCGTCCCAAATCGGTTTTTACCGCGAGTAAATTCGCCTCGCGCAAAATACGATTGGGGTGCACCGGTGTGTCCACCGCGCCAATACCGTATTCCGATAACACAATTACCCGGCAATCGCGCGCAGTAAAAAAATCGAGCAGCTTGCCTACTAGCGCATCCACTTCTTGCAAGTCTTTTTTGATATCGCCTTGCGGGCCAACTTTTTGTAAGCAGTAATCCAAATGCGGCAAATACACCAATTGCAAACCGGGGGATTTTTTCAGCTCCACTTTTATCGCCGCATCGGCAATCCAGGCGCTGGATTTAATGGACGTTGCTGGCCCCCAAAATTGGAACAACGGAAATGACCCAAGCTCTTGCGATAATTCTTCGCGCCATTCCAGCGGATAGGTATAACAATCCGGCAATTTACTGCCATCGGCGCAATACAGCGGACGCGGCGTTAATGTGTAGTCTGCACCGGTGGCCATGGCATACCACCAGAAGGTATTGGCGCAGGTGAATGACGAATTTTTTGCGCGTGCCATATCCCAAATTTTGGGTGCTTGAATTAAGCGGTTGCTCTGCCGCCACAACCAGACTTCATTGAGGTCGCGAAAATACCAACCGTTGGCGACTATGCCATGCTCTGCCGGTGTTTTTCCGGTGAGGTAAGTGGCTTGTACGGCGCAGGTAACAGCGGGCACCATGGGTTTTATATCCACACTGTTGCCCAGCAGCTTTTGTAAGTTGGGTGTGTGCTCGCCAATTAAATTGCGCGTGAGCCCCACTACATTAATTACAAGGGTTCTTTGTATAGGGGTTAGTTGCATAAACACTCTTAATTATTTTGTTCAAGCAGATTTTTAACCCACTGCAATTCGCGCGCAATGGATACATCCAGCGGGAAATCCCGCAGGTGGGCGGGCAGATTTTTGAAACTGTAGGTTTCCACTTCCAGTGGAATAGAAGCATCCAATAGTGGTAAAAAATCAGTCAGGAAAAATTGCGTGGTGGTGCACTGCGCGAGGTTTTCGATAAAAATCGGCACATGAAAATGCACGCGGCACTCGCTGTAAACTTCGCCATTATCGAGTGCAGTTTGAAGCTCGGGTAAATCGCTGAAACGATGCAAACCCTGCGCGTGTTTGGCAACCGCCTGATGCAAATACACCGGCTCATTAAATTGCAACAACTGCTGTATTTGCTCGCCCTGCGCACGCAAGGCACTGGAGACTTGTACTTTGGCAATGGTGATATTGGCGGCGCGCAGCCGCGCGAGCACATCCGCAGCATCTTCAAACTCTACCGCTTGGTGACAACAGTCAAAACAAATTCCAATGTAATTTTTTAATTCTGCGGGAAAATCCATACGCTCAAAAAAGTCGATGGTTTCGGCAGTGGTTTCCAATACACAACAGGGTTCTGGTTCAAGCGCAAGCTGAATCAAAACACCACTGCGTTCATGTAGCGCATGCAAATGCCTGAGCACAGCAATGATATTTGCACGCACCACTGGCCAATCGGATTCCGCAAAACCCTGTTTATAAGCAACCGGAACAGTGGAGATGGATAGTTGTTTTGCACGTGTAGTTAACGCCACCGCGAGATCCGCCAAGCGTTGGGTATAAACCACCCGCTCCTGCGTGCGCCAATCGGGCTCATACACTGCTTCTTTAACCGGCTGATCGTGAAAAGTGCCGTAGGGAAAGCCATTAATGGTGAGCAAGTAGCAATTGTGTTTTTCGCACCAAGCGCGGAATTCCGCGATTTTTTTATCATCCAGTTCAACACTGGCTTGCTGGGCGATACGCAGCCCCAGCGGGAACGCAGCATTGGGTGAAACTTGTTGTTTTACACTCAAGCCGTGGGATTCAAGATTATCCAACACATGCTGCCAGGATTCGCCGGGGTGGATATTGCTGCAATAAGTTAATTGGCGCATGTCAATGGTTCACGGTTAACTGAAACAGGGAAATCGGCCAGCAATGTATCAATGCTGCGCTGCATCGCTTCAAGATCAATATGATTAAATTGCGCCGCCTGCCCTTCGCCAGTTAATAAGGTGATGCACAGTTCACCGCCCAAATGCTCGCGGAAATCCTGCAGTGCTTTGTGAATATCCAAACGCGTTAACGCACTGTGACTCAGGTTAAAACCCAAATCGCGCAGTGTTGCCACTATTTTTTCCAACAGCCCTTGCGTTATGAAACCCATGTTAGCGGAATAAAATGAATCCAACGCGATGCCAATCGCCACAGCTTCGCCATGACGTAAATCGTGATGGGAGAGCTCCTCCAAGCGATGCGCTGACCAATGGCCAAAATCGAGTGGTCGCGCGCTGCCGTACTCAAAAGGGTCGCCGCTGGTGGCGATATGGTGCAAGTGCAATTCGGCGCAGCGACGAATCATATAGGCTACCGCCTGCTCATCAAATTCAGCGAGCAAGTGGCGATTCTGGTGCAGCCAATTAAAAAATTTTGCGTCTTTAATCAGCGCGACTTTGACTGCCTCGGCAATACCGGCGCGCTGATCACGTTTGGGCAGGGTTTGTAAAAAAGCAAAATCATTAATCACTGCAAACGGTGGCACAAAGGTGCCTAAATAATTTTTGCGCCCTAAAAAATTCACCGCATTTTTTACACCGATGCCCGCATCGTTTTGCCCCAACACCGTTGTGGGCATACGGATTAAACGAATACCGCGATGTGCTGTCGCCGCCGCATAGCCCATGGCATCAATCACTGAACCGCCGCCGATGACCAGCACAAAACTGTGGCGATCAATTTTGTAATCCTGCGTCAGGCGATAGAACTCCTCCACTTCTTGCGGATCGCTTTTGCAAATCTCACCACTGCGAACGATTAATGGCGGCAGAATTAAATGAATGGTATCGCTATGGCAGCGAGCGTATTCCGTTAAGTCATCAATTAATTGCGGGTGATTTTTCAGTACATCGGCATCGATAACCGGAAATACTTTGTGCTCGCGATCACCAGCGCGCTGCAAAATTTCACACAGCACCGGGTTTTCTACCGCAAAAGTATGCCGGGTAAAACTCACCGGAAATTCGTAGCTGACGCTGAAGCGTTGGATAATGTGCGACATCTTTTTTTACTACGTTTTTTTAGTTGGGAACAGGTTCATCAACACGCGGCTTTTGTCCGCGCAATACCGAGTTATCACTGTAGGACTGGCGCTGATCAATCACCGGCGTTTGCATTAACGCATCCACATCAATTTGCCCGGACTGGGCGTAGGCGCTAATCGCATTAGTCCAGGTGGTGAGTTCAACAGCGGCGGGATCAATGCCCCGCTCCAACATCAGTTGTGCAGTTTTGGGAACCGAGAGCGGATCGCTCACACCCCAGTCGGCAGAGCTGTCTACAATAATTCGCTCCGGGCCATATTCGCGCACAATTTCCACCATACGCGCGGAACCCATTTTGGTATTGGGGTAAATAGTAAACGCAGCCCAGGCACCGTAATCCAATACATCGCGCACGGTTTCTTCATTGTTATGATCGATAATTAATTTATGCATGGGCACACCCATTTCGCGCGCGACATCCATGGAGCGCAGTACACCGCGTTTTTTATCGCGATGCGGTGAATGCACCATCACCAGCATGTCGTAATCCACCGCCATTTTTAATTGCGCTTGATAGGCATATTCTTCGGCGGGTGTCATTTCGTCGTAACCAATTTCACCAATCGCAACCACACCTTCTTTTAAAATAAATTGCGGCAAAATTTCCAACACTTCGCGCGCGAGGCCTTCGTTGTTGGCCTCTTTGGAATTCAGCCCCATGGCACAGTAATGGGCGATACCAAACTGCGAGGCGCGAAAGCGCTCCCAGCCAATTAAGCTTGCGTAGTAATCAATAAACGAACCGACATTGGTGCGCGGTTGCCCCAACCAGAACGCTGGTTCAATCACCGCGCGAATACCGGCGGCGGCCATGGCTTGGTAATCGTCTGTTGTGCGGCTGCACATATGAATGTGTGGATCAAAAAATCTCATAATAAAAATTCCGGTAATTGTCTGCCGCACTGACAGAGAAAATGGTGAGGTAATCAACCGATTAATAACCGCACATCGGCGGGAATATCGCGCCCGGCGCTGCAGCGCTCATCGACATAGTCATTGACCATCGTGATTAATTCCGCGGTGGTACGCAGATTAAATCCATAAATATGTTGCAGCGGCTCGCCAATAAATAAGGCTTTAAGCAGCATTTGATTCCAGGCGAGATCATCGAAATATAAAAACGGATATGGTGAATCGCAAGCGACAGCCGCAAACACTGAACGCATATTGGTACGGCAACCCTCAGCGGCGCGCCAGATATGTTGTTGCGGCTCGGGCAATAAACACAGCGCGCGGTAATAAGCGCAGGACTCGCCTTCATCGGCAAAGCGAAACCATTGATTAAAACGCTGGGCAAACGCTGGCTCAGCCAGATCTGCGCGCGCCAATATAAAACTGACACGCACTGTATCCAGCAGGCTCCAGGCCTTGGGGCTCCATCCGGAAATTAAGGCGGCCGCCTGTTCAAGCTCTGCGCTTGTGGGGTTGAGCATCTGGCGCGGCACATGTCGGCTCGCCAGGGCAACCAGCTGGGTAAATCGATCGTCCGTAACGCCAGTGGCAATTTGATCCTGCGTGCGCTGTATAAATTCCTGGGCAGTTGCATTCACACGCCCAGCCAACATGCTATTCAAAAACGCCAGATATGGACTGATCATAATTTCGCAAATAACAGCCTATTTTGAGTTACTGACTATTCATATCGAATAGCATTAACTCAAAATGCTTCAAGAAAAAAATTGATATAGAAAGATATTAAATAGAGACATCAAATAAAGACATTAAATAGAGAGGCGCTGACTAAAAACAGACAGCCGCTAAATCGATAGTCATTAACCAAATGGTGGCAAACATTAACAGTTTCGCGCCAAATTTTGATAGGGCAAAAAGTGCAAATTTTTTAAATGTAGTGTTATTTAACAACACGAATCATTACTTATTTTTACAGTAAAAACCTTGAAGCCAGTTTTGAAACTAGCCCTGAAACCAGCCTTAATAACCTGAAATCAGCCTGAATAAAAAGACCGGTGGTTGGTTGCCACCGGAGCTATTTGGTTAGATTAATGACACTTTTTTCGATTTAAATTGCGCTGTGTTTTTATGATTGAAAAAATAATACTCTTTTTAGGATGAAGCCTATAAAGATCAATTGATTTTTCCAACGCCACGCAAGAGAGCATCCATTACTTGTTGGTCACCTACTGCCGGAGTTCGGCGGTCAAACAACCAACCTGGACTAGCTCCAATTTCCCATATAAACGGAAGCATTCCATTTTCCAGCGCTTTTTGGGTGACATATTGATGAAAATAAGCGCGCGATGCGCGATGCAGGGTGAGATCGTCACCCGTGAGTTGAGAACGATAAATCGCTGTAAACTCGCCTAAAACGACGGGGATTCCGCGATCCGCAAACTTTGCTTTCATCGAGGCAAACTGCGCATCCACATAATCTTCTTCACCCCAGGTTGCGTTGCGCTCTGGATCGGTCGTTGAGTGATAATCCCTGCCCCAGTAATAAGCCATTTTTCCCCAAGACTCGTCTTTATCCATAATCGTAAAATTAAATGGATAGAAATGAACTTCCACCATTTGGCGACCAGTGACAGTGTCGGACGGCAGGTTATTCCACTCAGTGGCCGCTTTATCGATGTTTGTTTTGGGTGCTTGTATCACGAGTACGCGATAGGCATTTTTCCCACCGGTTGCACGGACAGCATCTACAAAGGTTTGGTGGTATCTATCAAGGTCAGCAATATCTTGTGCGGTTTCAGCATCCGGCTCGTTGGCGCTGGCAAACATCACACGCTCGTCAAAGTCACGCAATGTTGTGGCTATTTGTTCCCAGTAGGCTTTTTGCTTGGCATCAACTTTCGCTCTTAATTCGTCGGTTACAGGGCCTTTGTTTTCTCTGGCCAAGGGCTCGGAAAATTGCCGCTCCAACCAACCGCCATCCCAATGGATATTGACGATGACATAAAGGCCGTTATCGACTGACCACTGCACGACTTGTTTTACGCGAGCGAGCCAAGCGGCACTGATTTCGGCAGTTTGCTGATTGGCGTACTGATCCCAGGAGACGGGTATACGCACTGCGTCCACGCCACTGTCTTTCATTAATTTTATGTACGCCTCAGACACCATTGGATTGCCCCAACAGGTTTCCGAGGCCGGCGCGCAACCATAAGCCTCCATGGTGTTGCCGATGTTCACGCCCAATTTAAATTTGCTGGCCAACTCGGTCGCATTGCTTTCCATGCCAGTCATATCAGGTGCGATGGGATTGGTGTTGTAGCTTGGATAAAGCGAGGCACCGCTTGGGGAGCTGGCTGAACTGGAGGACGTTGCAGGGCTGGATGAAGAACTCTCAAGGCTGGAAGCCGCCACACTCGATTGCCCGGATACCGACCCCACCAATGATGAGGCAGTATTCGAACCACCACCCGAGCCGCCCCCGGAGCTGCCGCAGGCAGAAAGCAATGAGATGATGCACGATACTATTAATGCACCCATTACTTTTACTGCACCCATTATTTTTATTTTCATGATGGAGATCCCAATAGGTTATTAACTACAGTTACGGTTGAACCAAGCGTATTGAAATCGCGGATAGCATTGATAACGTTTTTCAGAAAAAGGCTGCCAAAAAACGAAAAGTAGAAGTTTTTTTAAATCTTGTGGTAGTCACTCAGCATCAGAATTGAACATTCCTGCACGAAAAATCTACACACCTCTTTCATTCATATCTCACTCATGCCGGAGGACTTGAACAGGCCCAGACCCGGATCAAGAAGTTCGTACTTTTCCTTGACGGAAGAAATTTAAGCCGTTTAAAATTCAAATGATATTAATTATCATTTGCACTCGCACTTAAATTTCAACTTAGACAGGTAGCCCCACCCCAATGAACGTCTCCAGCACCATGAACCGCTCTTTCTTGCTTTCAAACAACCTGAACCTCCAATCCAATCATTTACCCAAGCGCTACAAAACAGCCGCCATGCTCGCATTGGCGCTGGGCGCATCGCACTGCGCGATAGCCGCAGAACTTCACACCCAGAACCAGACTCAGACCCAGGCCGAGAAGACCCAGACCGCATCATCCACGCTGCTGCTGGCCGCCGCCACAAGGGATAAAAATGTAGAAGAAGTACAGGTTGACGGTGTGGCACGCAAAAATGAAAACACCACGCGCTTGCCCTTCACCCCGCGCGAATTACCCCAGTCGATCAGCGAAATTTCGCAGGAAATGATTGAACTGACCTCCATGACCGACATCAATGATGTGTTGATGAATGTGACGGGTGTCAACGTGACCCTCTACGACTCCCAGCGCCCGCTCTACTTCTCGCGCGGATTCCAGATCACTGATTTTCAGGTGGATGGCATTCCCACCTATAGCGGTTCCACCAATCAGGAGTACGACACGGCACTCTACGAGCGTGTTGAAGTGATTCGCGGCGCTAACGGCTTGTTGTCTGGGGTTGGATCACCCTCTGCAACCGTAAACCTGGTACGCAAACGCCCCGGCAAAACATTGGATGCGTCTGTTTCAGCAAGCGCGGGCTCATGGAATCGCCAACGCGGCGTGGTGGATGTCTCTACCCCGCTATCGCCTGAAGGCAAAGTGCGCAGCCGGTTTGTGGTGGCCTATCAGGATTCCGATAGCTTCCGCGACCGCTACCGTGAAGACAAAACCGCCATGCTGGGTGTGATCGAAGGTGATATAGGCGAAAACACCACGCTCGCGGTGGGTTATCAAAATCAGGACAACAATCCTGAAGGGACTATTTGGGGCACTATCCCCTTGTTTGCATCCGACGGCACTCACGCCAAATTGCCCGTATCCACCAGCTTTGCACCCGAGTGGACACAATGGCAGCGCGAATCCAGCACCTTGTTTGCCGATCTGGAACACAACTTCAATGAGAACTGGAAACTGCGCCTTGCCGCCAATCGCACAGAAGGTGATGTATTCAGCCTGCGCGTTTATGCCCTGGGCTTTCCCGACCGCGAAACCGGTACTGGTGTGAGGCTGCTAGCCGGTGTAGGTGCCGGTGAAGACACGCGCGATAGCATCGATTTCACCCTGACCGGGGATTACATGTGGTTCGGGCGCGAACACACCCTGATTGTGGGCGGCAATAGTTACGAGTTGGAATCCTATACCCCCGGTTTTACCTCGGTTGCCGCCTGGAGTTATCAGGTGCCCGATGCCTGGAATTATGATGGCAAAGCGCCAAAACCCACCTATTCCCGCACAGGTTCATTCCGTATCGCCACCACGGAACAAACCGGTGTTTACGCCGCGAACCGCTTTAGCCTGACCGATTCACTCTCGGCCATTGTGGGTGCGCGCGTGACCTCGTGGGAGACAGGCACCGACAACTACAACACCAGCGGCACCTACGTAAATACCACCGGCACTTTCAAGGTGGATAACGAGCTAACTCCCTACGCAGGCGTGGTATATGACCTGAGCTCGCAGTATTCGCTGTATGCCAGTTATACCGATATTTTTAACCCGCAAAACTACAAGGATAAAGACAACAACCTGCTGGAACCGGTGCTCGGCAGCAATGCAGAGCTGGGCATTAAAGGCGAATTTTTTGATGGGAAACTGTCCGCCTCCACGGCCGTGTTTAAAACCAAACAAGACCACTACGCCGTACGCGATATGACCCAACCGGAAAACTCCCTGCCAGATGGCAGCTCAGCCTACGTGGGCGTTAATGGCACGGAAAGCGAAGGAGTAGAAGTCAGCCTGAGCGGAAGTATTACCAGCCAATGGGTGATCAACGCGGGCTATACCTATGTCGATACCAAACGCCATACCAATGACCGCATCTGGACAAATCTGCCCGAGCACTCAGTGCAATTGTCCACCCACTACGACTTCTCCGGCGCGCTCGCTCCCTTGGTATTGGGCGGCGGCATTAACTGGCAGAGTAAAACCATCGGCTACGGCGTAACCCACCCAACGCGAACCGACGCAACCTTCACGCAAGATGCATATCTACTAACCAACCTCTACGCAACCTGGCATTTCAACGACTCCTGGACAGCATCACTGAGCGCAACCAACGTGTTCGATGAAATTTATTGGGCCAATATCGATTACGCCAACTACGGCGAACCAAGAAATGTGTCGCTTACGTTGAAGTGGAAACTGTGATGCAGTAAAGCGCTTCAATCCTCATCAACACAAGAACCATTTCAAATAAAAAACGGGCAGAAATTTTAAAAATTTCTGCCCGTTTTCTTTTCGCAAAAAAATAGTTTTGCGCTGATCGACTAAACCTACAGCCAAGAGCTGGTCACTAGTGATAGCACAACAACTTCTTTGGTTTCTTGTCTCGATAGGTGCCTGGTCTTTATAGATGTCTTGTCTCTGCAGGGCAGGATTCATAATCATCATTGCGCCCGTCTTGATACTGAACAGGAGCGGCGGCGATATCCTGTTCTGCATCATCCAGACAACTAAGATAAACAGCGTGAAACTCTCCACCAAAGTCTTCCAACCAACCTCTGGAGAATGGCCTGACCCCGCAACGCTTGCAAAAGAAATGATGAAGTATGGGGGATGACTCTATTGGAGATGTCCACTGGTAGTCCGACAAACTTTCAGCGCCTTGCAACAAACGGAAAGCCCCACCTTTGGCAAAGGCTTTCCAAAATCGCGTTTTACTGCAGAAAGAACAATTACAACGGCTTGTACCCGCTGACAAATCAAGATCGCATTCAAACTGGACTGAACCACAGTGGCAACTACCCTTATATGTTTTCAGCATTTTCAAATTTTCTCTAAGTTGAATTACACAATGCGACCAAACTACTCATTCCACGATCGCGCCAGAAACCTTCCTTTACCACCTGATAAAACATGTATTGCCAGCTGCGTATTGCGGGTTTGCGCCTCCGTTGATTTCAATCGATCAAGATAGCGCAGTATTTCCTTTTGAAGACTCGGAATGAGTTGATCCCAACCTTGCTGGGCAAGTTGGTTTTGCTCCAACGCTTCACTAAACCAAGCAGGCATTGAATGAGCAGGCCCCGGTTTATAATTTGCGTCAAATTGCAGCTTTATTTCCACAAGGCTACCAACCTGTGTGCTGGAGGCTTTGAGCACTTCACCGCTCAAATACAAATAAAAACTCCCATCGCCAGCAGGCATCATATTAATACGCCACGGCGGCTCTGGTTTACTGTTTACTTGCACCAACACTGGCAGCGGCTTGCGCCAGTTTTCTTTTAATTGTGTAGCGACTTCAGCGCTAACCAGCACATAAGGATTGATTCCGCGCTTTTTTATTGTGGAGGTCAATAAAATACTGGGGATGGTGCAACCCGTGAGATCACTAGTGTCCGGTTTCAATGGATTCAACCTCTCGTAACGGATGCTTATGTTTGACACGATTCACAAATAAAGACCTCAATAGCACCCTAAAAATCTTCGGGGTTTTTCCAAGCTTCGTAATGGAGCTGACAAGCGGCGGTGAACGCTTCCGCCTCGCCGGATGAGAAAGCATTAGTGATCTTAGGATTGTAATAACAAAAAAATAGATGAATTTGATTAGCTTTCCTTAGCCTTAACGAGATGTGTTGTGCTTCATACACGCCATTTTTCGATCAATGACTTGTACAGCTCGTGTCGAGTTTTATCGTATGTGTGGATGTTTGTATCGCGCCGTGCTTCCAAGGCTTCTGCATCGGAAAGATATTTGATGGCGGCAGCATCATTCCCGAGGGATTTATAAACGAGCCCCACTGCGTAATATGAGAACGGCTCATCTGGTTTTGCCGCAATCGCGGCCAATCCGGCATCTAGTGCTTGTTGGAGTTCAGTAGAGGATGAATTTGCTTTGCTCGCCGCCTCGGCATATCCCGCACCAACAAACCATGAGACAGTACCGGCATTAATCTCTGCTTTGTATAAAGCAAGATACATCTCTTTTGCTTCACTAAAATTTTCCATTTCAACCAGAACTGCAGCCAAATCCTCCTTGAATCGAACTTGATTGGGATATTTTCTAATCAACTGTTTGTACGTTGCGGACGCAACATCATACTTTTTCCACTCCCAGTAAAGCGTCGCTTTAGCTACATCGGATAATCGCTGCGTTCTTTCATCAGTTGCGACATTAGCCATTTGCTGGGAAATGGTGGCTGCTTTTTGAAATTTTTCATCCGCTATTTTCGGGTACTCATCGGCTAGAAATGCTGCGTATCTGCGCAAACAATTAAAATACCCATTTAATACTTCCCAATTTTGCCCCTGAGCAACCAACGCTCTTTCATAAAGAGTCTCAGCTTCCTCATAATTCTGAAGTTCTCTTTGCGCATACCCGGCACTAACCATTATTTCAACATTAGAAGGATCAAGTTTTAATGCAGGCCCATATGACTCAATCGCTTCTAGCCAAAATTTACGGCTTTTCGAAATATCCCCATTTAGAACAAACAAATCTTTTATAGGAAAGTATTCTTCCAATTCATCAGATCGAAAAAGATCGTTAACCAATGTATATGCTTCAGTTAGTTTTCCAGCGCTGTAGAGCTGCTTGGCCTCAGCAAGTTTTTCATCGAACACATTCTTCCTTGCATTAAACTCCGTTGCTACTATTTCCTTGCGTACAGCATTAGCGTCAAACTTTATAATTCCACTAAATAATCCCACACCGATAGCAACAAGCTCAATGATTAATACTCGAAAAAGAGTTTTTTGCTGCGATTGATCGGCAAAGCGGACTTTCCCTATGAGCGACAGCGCAGTAATTACGGCAGTAAACACGATTACAGCAGTAAATGTGTAAGCGATCGTTAGTTGAATAATCGAGATATTCACTTATAACCTCCTTGGGAATCATAACGATCCCATATCAAAATATTTCAAAAGAAACTCTTATCTATAGAGAAATATTGGTTAAGCTTTATAGACTCATATCCTCACAAACATTTTTACATATAACTGCATCTACACATTAACAACATCGGCTTTCGGCCAGAAGCAGACATACGAAGAATTGAGCGGCATATTAATCTTGCTATGCAAATCAACTACGACATGGTCGCTGCGCTGGCGGTTTTCTCAATCTCACCGATGCAACGAATCAACTCTTTGCCCTTTGTTGTAACGAACCACTTTCCAGACACGTCATCTATCAGGCCTAAATCTGTTAAATAGACATGGTGAAAAGATTTTGGATCGCGAGATATACCCAAGGTGTATGCCGAAGCTAAAGCTTTTAGCAATAACTTAGTGATAGAGGAATGCTGAGAATACAGCTCACTCAATACCATTAAGTCTGGGGCTGTAAGCTTTGAAAACAATCTAGCAATCTCTGGATGCACACTCCCTTCAGTTAGCTCTCTTGCTGTTACATTCGCCCAAAGCGACCTCATAAAATCATCGCTTTGGCTGTCTACGTTTTCTAAAACGATATAAATAATTTGTGGTTTAACTACAACATTATTGAAGTTGGATATCTTTGCATTGGATATTTTTTCTGAAGCTTCTTCTAAAGTTTTTTTGGCGATTATTTTTTTGAATTTCGTTTAAGGTTGAAAATTTATGCTCTATCAATTTTCCAACACCAACTGTAGTTGCTGTAACTGGATAAAGCAGCTTGTTAATCAAATCAACAGTTGCACACCAAACCTCTTTGGGGACTTCCTTTAGAAACTCCATTTAAACTCCAATAATTTTGTAATTAATTGATTGTAATCCTGCCGACTGAAAACAGGATACTGCCCGCTTTGGGAAAACTGAATCAGTCCGGATACATCGAACTTCGAATCTGGTCAATTACATTGAATAACGACCAGAATTGATCAACCACATAGAAATTATCAGCAATGTATTCATTGTAAATACGATTGCGTTTTGTTAATCGTATTTACATGCTACGTGCTTTTCTCACCACAACCACTACTTATATGCGCTCTAATTTTCATATCTACTATGAACCAACTCTAATTCAATAATCAGTTCTTCAAGCATTGTTTGCGCATGCATGACTTCAATGGGGTTTATATCAAACTCATTGTGTACAAGCTTATTTCTAATCCTTCTAGCCATATCCATGATGTGAGCTTGCTTTTCATTAATAACACCATGTGACCGCAGAGTGTGAATCTTCATTATTATTGGTTGACGGCGAGAATAATCAGATACGGGAACATATGCTTCGATCATCTTATCTAGCAAACTCTCCAACCTATGAATTCTTGCCATAAACTTCGAGAACTCTATATCATAGGTGCTTAAAACACTTTCAAATACAGCGTCCTTCTCGTCTTCCGATACAGCGATGCTATCCAAGGAAGATATAGCTTTCTCCAGAAATGGGCTTAATTCTGAGACTAGTTTTTTTACATCCTCTAACGAATTCTTAGTAAAGTCCTTGTTATGTGCAACTTTACATCTAAGATCATAGAGTAAATCCCAGCGTTTTTTCAGGTATTCTGCATCACAATCAACTATAGGTTTAAAATATTTATCCCAATTTGATTCAGGGATTAATGCTTTTATCTCATCAATATTTAGTTCCGAAAGGTCTTTCGCAGATTTAAACTTATTTATCAAATTTTCTTTATGGCTTGGGTAATTTTCACTAAAAAGGAAATTCTTAAGCTGAATAAAGTCAACGTTATATAGATAATTAGCATCCTTATTATTCATATTCACAGACTGTTGAACGTCTGTAGGCAAGCGGTCTTTTATCCATCCAAGCCCAATATTTGTTAGCATGAACTTAGTGATTACCTGCCTCATAAGATTTTCAATATTGAATATCAGCGGATACGCCTGAGAGCAATAGTACAGACTTAGATCATCCCAAACCACATAAGTAGATTTGGTGATTAAAGATAGTGATCTTCTTATTGATCTTAAAAGAGAAGAAAACCATTCAAGATCATCTTCATCATTACAACGCAACATCAAATTAAAATAGATGTGCGCTTTGTCATCTTTCTTTCCAAGTTTAACAACCAATTCTGCAGCTTTCTTATCAAAAGAAACCTTGTTTCTATCAATAGAAATATCCGAGTCTGCCTGCAGTAAATTTTTTAGTGCGGAAACAGTTTTACATTGCGTTTTATCCGCATCAAATAGCACTAAATATTCTACTTTATACAACTCGACCTCCTATTTTTTATTATATGCATAATAGTTTGTGTGTCTCCCCAACCATATAAACCGAAGAATTTCAGAAAAGAAAATCTTTTATGCCGAAATATAACCACAAAAAATGATGTTTTTTGCTATTTCAATCGATTACAAATTAACAGTATAGTTGACATCCAGTATTTTAAATAAGGCTATGCAACGCTGGCAAACCTAATTAATTACATATTTAATCTCGGGCAACCTGATCTTTAAATCAAGCAGATTCAATTATGGGAAATTGAACATAACTCTCACAGATAAAGTCTTTCTAGTTCATTTGGCTAACCGTCCGCTTTGGGCACACTGCAGTCCTTCACTCTGTTGGGATTCGCAAGCTCAGTCTGCACGACCCGCCACAACCTACTTTTAAATTTTTGTTTGCCATAAAAGATGTTTTTTATTGGGAGTAAAAAAACACAGAGGCGTGCGATGGGAAATGAGAACAGCGGAGAGGAGCGCTAGATCGTCCGGTGAAATAGTTCCCGTGGGGCAGCCTGCGGGCTGGTTGCCACTTTGGTTTTGCTGGAGCATAAGCGATACCTGGGCAAATGTGAATGACATCACATTACGCGCCTGATAAAGCCCGCGCGCGAAGCGCTCCGCTGCCTGCCAGACTGTGGGATAATGCGCGCCAGTTTCTTCTTTGAAGCACTTTGCATGGCAATTACCCACGCCTGAAAACGTTAAAACCCATTTAAAATCAATTAATTACAAGAATATCGCCACAATGAATACGATTGAGCCAACAGACCAGCACACACCGATGATGCATTGGTATCAAAGCATTGATTTATAAGAGATTTTCTATAGTTAAACCAGATAACCTGCACTTTGACCTATACCTCTTACAGCCCCCAAGCTATTTGTGACATACCTCACACTTTCGGAAAGTCTTGAAAATTTAATTTTCCACTTTTATTGATACCCCTCTTGTTAACCCTCTCTAGTCCACTTTATTTCCCATTACTTCCAGAAATTTAAAGTACTGGGGCAACATGAAATTTGAGCACACTTAAAAATCAACAACTTGCCAAACGCAAAGTTAAAAATGCGTGACGACATTTTTTTAACAAATTCAAAAATTAATTGGTTAAAAAAATATTTACTCTATTGACTTTCCTAAAAACAAGATTTTCCAGCATTGCGTTCTGATTTTTTTTGTTCATTATTTGAATAACAATCAGATGCAAAAAGGTGCAAACATGAATCTCATAAAATTCAACGATGCTTGTAAAAAATTATCAGTTAGCAGGGCAAGCCTCTATCGAATAATGCGCGCTGACCTAAGTTTTCCTCGACCGATTAAGCTGACTGCTGGCATAAACGTGTTTAACGAAAGTGAACTCGAACAATGGATCGAACTCAAATCGAAGGAGCAAAAAAAATGAAATACATAATTAAATATGACTTCGATGCTCTTAACGCTATCCACGACATCAAAGCGCATTTCTGTAATGCAAGCGAGGAAACCCTTGCAGACTACTACAAGACAGGAGAAAGATTAATCAAAAGAAAAAAGATGGATCAAACAATAGTAGATGTACTCACTAAAGCAAAAACAAGCAACACGTTTTACAAGTGGCAAAATGGAATAACGTTCTATTTGTGCGATAAAATTGAGCGGAATCTGCAACTTTATGAGCTTTCATCTGACACTTTATATTGTGAAGATGCTTATTCGCTTTTCGATGACTTACAACATATTGCAAATTTCGATGCATCAGACTTCGACTTAGAATTCGATAAGAAAAAATCAAAAAAAACCGCCCTTCACAAACTACCAAAGAATTGGCGAGAGCTGCTTATTAGCTACAACCCAAGTTCCATGTACAGGATACCACTTCTTACCGCTGCGTTAACCGGATGCAGGCCATGCGAACTTGTAAAAGGCATAAGAGTCTATATGAGCGATAACCACGTTAACTTTCAAATTGAGGGTGGAAAAGTTGACGAAAACAAAGGCCAACCTTTCAGAACAATAAGCTACCCCGTCACTTCGAGTAATGAATTGCTGCATGAATTAATAAAGGAGATTCCAAACCCGCGACAAGCAATTACTGTTTCTATAAACAAAGCTGTTAATTTCACAGTAGAAATTAGACGAATGGGTAAAGAAGTCTGGCCAGCGCACCATGAATCTATCACAGCGTATTGCTTTCGCCATCAGTTTGCATCTGATTTAAAGAAAACACACAGCGGCGAAGACGTAAGTAGAGCTCTCGGTCACGCCACCAACAAGACTCGGAAACGCTATGGACACCACTCTCAACAACGCGGCGACACTAGCCACATCATCGTCTCCGCCTCTCGCCCCATCAAAAACATTGCCACTAATACACCAAATCATTTATTTGCGTATTAGAGTATTACAAATAAATTTGAAGTTTATTATTAGACTGCCTCGGCACTAAAGCGAAAAATAATACCCTCTTACCTTCTCCGCCATTTTCTTACGGCGGGTTAGAAGAAAGCTCTCAAAATTATCGTATTCATAATCACTGAGGGATTCAGGCAAGCAGTTTTCCTGAAGGTTCTTGCGTAGCAACTCCTGGTTATCGATTGCACCAAACTTGCAGGTACCGGTGGAGCATTGATCCAATACGTCTTTCATGTAATCGATTGGTGAGCGGTCGCCGATTTTAATATTCACCTCCTGTTGCACCATAACGTAGTTGGCGACTTGATTGTATTTGGCTTTACTCAGGCCGCGCCCTTTAAGGAAGTTTTTGGGGAATATGTGGTGAACATCGCCATGGTGAACGAGCATGTCGCGAACGGTGATATCCTTGCTCAAGAAGCCTTTTTCATTCAAGTAAGACTGCGCCGCCCAGAACACTTTTAATGCAGGCGAATTTACCACACTGGTCTCCAGATTTTGCACCAAACCAATTTGCCAGAAAGCATCGGACAATTCCGCTGATTCAACTGCCGCTAAATGATCTGCGAAAGGTGTGTCATGAACTGCCCGAATATCTTTATCGAATTGGGACTCCGGTGAGCCCGAATAGCGGCCAGTGAGTAGCGACATCACAAACCAACGACGCACCCAGCGTTCAATATTCGGATTGTTGCCCAAATCGCGCTTGAGCTTTAGGTAAAGAATGTAAGCAAAGTTTAAGGCGTTGGTAGATTGGATCATGCCTGGATCTACAAAACCGGCAGAGCGAATGATCATTAAAAAACGCTTGAAGTTAGTTTCGTTAATAAACTCACGTACTCCCTCGCCTAGCAGTTTGAATGAGTTTTCTTCAATCGATTTTTCATAAGTGCGGGTTTCAAAATTACGGCCAGACAACAAACCTACCAAATCAGATAGTCGCCCGCGATTAAAGCGTGTGGTAAATGCAACGCGCAGCATGTCTGAATAGCTGGGGTCATAGAGGTCATCGTTCTCGTTTCGCAGCCAGCGCATCGCCGAAAAATAATCGGTTTTTACAAACTCAGTATCGTTGGCTTCTATCTGTGTGTAAAACTCGGGCGCAACGGCCAAATGACAGAAATAATCAATGGCTTTGCGTAGACTGTTACCATCAAAATCTTCATTGGCGGCGATTTTAGACATCGCGAAATCCGCTTGGCTGAGCACAACACCTTTGGAATTAATACGAATAAAAATTTCCGTTACCGTTTCTATATCCAGATCCGGTGCCAACTCAATTAAACCAATTTGTTTTTTAATGATGTCGCAAAGGCGATCCAAGCGCTCATAAACCAGATCTTCATTCACATCCGGGTTTAGCGCCAAATAGTCGCGCGCGACTTTGTGAGATTTTTGTTCGCCACTGACGATGGGCGCAATATCGCTGAACCAAGCTTTGTCCTTCTCAATCGCAGGGTTACAAACCTCAAAGCGTTCATCCACCGGATTAAACGCAATACGAATTCGGATCTGTTTGTAATCCTTATTCACCACCTGCTGCCCGGCAATCGCAGCTGTCAAGGCAGTTACGCGCTGCTGGCCGTCAATCAATACTTTTTTACCTTCCGCCAAGGTACCGTCTTTTAACTTCACTGTTGGGTTGCGCCAAGCGATGATGTAACCCACCGGGAAGCCTTGGTACAGACTATCCATTAAATCACGCACCTTGGATGCATCCCACACAAAGGGGCGCTGAATTTCAGGAATGGCAATCTCGCCAGATTTAACCCAGCTCAGGAGCGTTTCAATAAGGTGCTGATTTACGGAATATTTTTGAGAAGACACAGACACGTTCCTGTTAAAATGTTGATTTTGAAGAACATATTTTTCTATTTATAAGGAATACCCGCAGGAGGAGTTTTAGTTTCATCGCCTGAAGCCATACTTTTCCCAACGCCATCTCTTCTAAAATCAAACATATTCATTTCGAAAGTATTGATGGCTACCTGATTGTTGCCAGTGGAGTGTGCGATAAGCCGCTTATACTGCTCCTTGTAAGGAGCCATTGCGTAAGAACCACCAAACTCTCCAGTGTTCACCAATATCACAGGTTGATACATGTGGTAATGAAGTGCTTCTACCATAGTATCAAATGAGCTTACGTCACGATTGAGAGCTGAAACGATAAAAGCATTTGATTTATCCCTTAAGTCTGCACTCAAGCAAATATCTGTTGCATCAAAACAAATCGAACCCGTTAGCATGAACCCTGGCTTATCTTTGAATTTTGGGTGTTTTAATTCCAACATTAATTGATAAGGGCGCCACGGTTGAATATTAATTTTCCGCTCGCCTTCCATCATGTGAAACTTTCCTTGATAACGAATAACTTCATTTGAATTACCTCCATGCTTGCGTGGCACTATCCATACAGCGCAATTGTTAGGCCCTTTAATGCCCGTCTGATTTATAAAACCAAGCCCGGCAAAAATAATAGCCTTAGTTTTTCGAGAGAGCTGAACCAAAATATCGATATCATCGCGGTGAACCGAAAGCTCGGGCCAAACAATCAGATCAATATCTTGTTCACGCTTTCCATTATTTCGTAGTTCCACTGACTGTGCTTCTATATGCTTTATAATAAGCTGTGCAACGCGCGCAACATGGCGACGATGCCTCACCCTATATTGAGGTGTATCCAAATAAATTCCTTCGCTCGAAAAATCACTTTTAAAAGGTAGTTTTGATTGAACCATCGCAACAGTTAGTGATCTCTTGCCTTCATCCCACTTTGGCGTAATGAGTTCCGGCAAGCCAGGCATTTTCGATAACTGGCAATAGCTTTTCTTCAAAATCACTAACCGGTCTTCGATAAGTTTTTTAACTGCCGCAAGCGTTAGTGCGATTGGCCAGTCGAACCCCTGATCATTCACATGAATGCCTGGCCACCTAAGCAACTTTGCCAATAGCGTTGTAAGCCATCCAGAAAATTGAGCATTTTCACCTACCAATGACTCTGGCGTTGTCATCATCCCAAACTGGCGCTTAAAGCTGGTGGACTTGATGCCACGATATCCTGGTCGAGGTGTAAATGATTGACCGAAGCCAGTAGGATCAGAAGACCCCGATAACAATGCGCGCATTGCTAATGCAATTTTCTGCAAAATCGATGAATCAGAATCGCTTTCAAGAAGGTGAACAGACAAACCTTGTAGAGACTCGCAGAACTTAATGTCTTTAATGTCAAACCTTGCATCGAATGTTTCATAGGAGGGAGGAATGGAGAAGCCAATAACCTCATCCGTTCTTAACAGTTCTACTTTTGTACGACTCAGATCAATAATTTTTTCTTTAGAAATAGAATTAAAGTCAGTTGATTTGTCAATTAGCGAAAGCATTAACTTGAGCGCAACGATCTCATTGGAAAATGGGTTATCTGATCTACAGCTTAACTTATATAGAGCAACTGGTTCACTTATTTCTGATAGTGGCTTGGCTGATGGCCTTACAAAAATATAGAGCTTATCTGAAATATCTTTGATGAACTTATTTTTACGTTTTTTATACCAAGCGTACGACAAAGGTCGCGCATGTAAAAAAATTGCTTTTACTAGTCGCGGGTCTTGCAAGGCAATTTTTTCAATAATTCTTTTCACTTTTCCATCATTTAGATCCAATAAGGAACTTACAGCACGAAGCAGTGGCTTTTGATCAGAAATAAGTTGATTTGCAATCAAGATGCAGGTCGCAATACTTCGAGTAGTCTTCTTTGGACTTATGACAATATGTCGAAATCCTTTGGCAAGCTTGAATATTAAATCTTGATCTTCATTACCACATGGTCGTTCTAATACCGTATCCAGTCTTGTCATAAGCAGAAATCGAGCCTGATCAATAAGCAAGTCGAAATCGGGTTGACCGGAAGCTCTATCACTGACTTTGACAGCTTTATCTGACTTAGCTTTTGCTCCCACTGCTAAGTCAATAAGTCTCGCAGCGCAATCCTGTAAACGCTCAAAATAACCGTCAATATCTGCATGGGCGGGTATTGATTGAGGGTCTTTTCGGTGAATGATCATGGCAGAATGCCGGAACACTTCTGCCAAACAGTAGCGGGCCACAGCACTCTGTTTTCGCTGTTGAATATCGGAAGATTCTGATTTGTTCAAAACATATTCAAGTTGCTCTATAACCGGCCCGAGCAATTTTGGTGATGGGAATAATTCTAAGCCTTTCTTGAGCAATAACACTAAAGCGGGGTCATGTGACCAGCAGGCAACCAAACGCCTTGCTATACGCTCCTGCAAATAATCCCAGTCGCCAGCCACTGAATTGCCGCTTTCATCAACATCACGAGAGGTAAAGTGACGAATATTGTTAAGCATTCTGGATAACTTATTCGCTGCAAATCGCTTCAATGTGTCTTCTCTGACATCAAAGACGTTATTTTCGATGAGAGCTAAGCGATTAATTCGACAGCCACCGATATTCTGATCTAGATCTTCACCGCTCCCGCCAGACAACATCAGCAATGATTCCAACTGACCAATAAGCTCATCAGCATCCTCGTAGGATACCGGCCCGCTACCCCGAGTTTGAATATCCTCCAAAGTTGCAGAAATTCCTTTCGACTTTCCCCGATAGATTTCAACTTTAGTTTTATCGATATTTAATTTTAAATTAAATTCAGCAAGCTCAGGCTCCAGAAATTTCTTCAATAGAATCTTTATTTCTGGAATAGGACTTTCTCCTCCATTTTTTTCTCGGCTTGGGCCAATCACAACGAGCCGCATGTCGTCAACATAGCGGCAATAATCAACCAATTTTAGTTCAATTTCTGACTCGTCAATCGTTATTCTTTTTCCGACTAACTTCGATAAGAAGCTATCAAAATCAAGCATGTAAATATTTGACAGAAAACCTGCGGCAACCAACCCTTGCGGCAATCCCTTAGGCGGTGCTGGAACATACTCAGTCTCACAGACTTCATATGTATCTGTCGTGTTTTCTGACCACTCCCACCCCTTAAAAGCCTTAAGAAGGCTTGCTAAACACCGTCGGTTACTTTCTGATTCACCGTGTTCTTCAGAAAGCTCAGTGATTTTTTGAACCAGCTTTTCTCGGTTAACCAAATCAAAGAATTGCGTTAGATCCAGCTCAACCAAGTAAACTTCTTCATCAGAAGATATTTCTGCAAGGGTTTTAGATGCAAAATGATAGGGACGCTGCAAGAATTTACGATAATCAGTGAAATATTTTCCATAAATTGTTGTTGCACCAAAGTTGTGTTCCGCGCAACCATCCTCGGTATAGGTGCAATATAGGCGATTACCATAACTAACCACTTTCTTGTCGTGAACCTCCTTATAATCCGTTGCCGGATCACCTTGCAATGTTTCTACATCATTAGCCAAACACATCATCACCAGCGTTAGATAAGTTTGCTCTTTGACGCCTATGTGTGCGAGGGGGCGTAGTTTTATTTTGTCTGGCTCTGTGGGAGCCCACTTTACGCAATAACAATTTTCCTCAATTTCATCCAATGACAAATCGAGCATTTCTAATCCGCTAGGGCATTTATTCTGCGAAAACCCCCAAGCAGATGTCTTTGGTGCCGGAACCAATTTAAGTGGAGAAAAATTTATATCACCGCTGAGTTCCTCACTCCAGTCTTTGCATAGGAATTCGAGATTGAGCGCCGACTTATCCAATTCAAAATTGTCCGCATACCAATTAATGGAACGGATATATTCGTGAGATTTTTTCCATGCCAATGCAAGCAAAAGCGGGTCTTTTAGGTAATCATCTAAAAGCAAAAGACAATCGTATCTAGGGTTAATATAGGGCATATCGCTTCGCTTTTAGTTAGAGTTGTAAATCACCTGAAAATGCTCGCTGGCTTAATGATTTAAAAAATGCATGCGATTCACTGCATTGTAATAGCATACTCTTTGACATTGCTTGTACCTTAGCGACAGCTTCATCAAATTTGGCGAGCTTACTAGCTTCAGGAATTGGAATTGATAATTCGTAAATATCGGAGTTACTTATATTTGCCTGACGAACGCCACGATTATTTTTAGTTATTAATGATTTAACTTTTTCAGGTGAGGCTGATTCAGCCTTTCGCTTAGCGACAGGAATACCATGCAGCGACGATAACCAAGACAGGTAGTTGCTAACCCGCCTTTCTGGGTAGCTATAAAGAAGGTGCAACTCCGTAAAGGTTGCGCTAGCGAGCGTAGCTGCCACGGCGCCCGTCTGATAGGTCTTTGCCTCCGCTGCATCAAGGTCATTACCACCAATCCAGCTCACAAGGCGCATAAGTGCACCTCGATACCACACAGATTCACTAACCCATTGAGCTTATTGCTGTTTTTATCGTCCACGATTCATCCACTGATCTATCAATAAGTGGGTGATAGTAGCGGTTTTGTGAAATGGCGCAAGTATCACGGTATTACACGCGCACACTAAAACAACACACCTAACCAAACTGTTGACACATTTAAATCGTAGTGATGACACAGTTAAATCACATTGATGACACAGTTAAATCGTGTTGTTCACACATTTTAATCACAGTCCGACACATTATTCACACACTGTTTGTTCGCAAAATATCTTCTTTGTGCCCCATAAAATTTGCTTTTCTCATATTCTTTGTGCTGTCTTTTTAAGCACAAAGAATGTGGTCTGTGCGCGGTTTTGCATCCACCTTTTAGCACAGACGATTGGGCACAAAGAAGATAACGTGCGAACGAGGAGGTACAGATAAGCGACCAGGAAGGGCTTTGGCAACTAGTACGGTGAAATTGGAATCAGGGAAAGTACGCTGAGAACTTAGTTAAAAACAGGGCGACAGACACAAGATTTGCGATGTCAGCAACGCACCAATCATAAACAAGCTAGTCATTAATGCTTGGGGGCTCTAGAAGCGAAGATGGCGGAACGCTCAGGGCTTCCGCAAGTTTATGGATATTTACAAGGGCGATATTCCTCTGACCGCGCTCCACTCCGCCTAGATAGCTCCTTGCGATACCAGACTCAAGCGCTAACCGCTCTTGAGACCACCCCAAGTGCTTTCTCAACTGTATAAGTCTTTGACCGAAAAGTAATTTTGGATCTGCCATGCAACACCCCGAGTAAAATCAGGATGCTATTGCCTTAGCCTATATGAGGCCACTCTCTATAAGTTCACTCACTATGAGTGACAATTCGGAGAGCCGATGCTAAATTGACCACTAAGAGTGACAAAGACCTTCACCATGCAAATACGAGGATATTGTTATGAGAGCGGCAATCACACCTTTGGGTGGCATCAGTAATGACCAGCTGGCTTGGCAGGAGCAAGGTCGCAGGGAGGGGCGGAATGAAGGAATAGACATTGGCAGACAGCAAGGTTTGACTGACGGTTATAACCAGGGGTACACCGAAGGCCACCATCACGGTTACTGCGCGGGGAGTCAGGAGACCCATACAGCTGGCTACAATGAGGCGATTGATGAAGCCAACGTAGCGATTGCAAGGTTGCAGGCACAGCATGCGGCCTATCAACAAGAAGTCGCGCGAAACTGCAAAACCTACGAGACGGAGCGCGATCAGCTTCGGCAGTTAGCGGTCAACCAAACTGCTCGAATTCGAGCGCTTGAAGAACAGTTGGTTCAAGGCGAGCGATCCACCCTTCACTACCGGGCAAAAATCGATAACTTAGTTGCAACGCATCAACGCCTTACACAGGAAAATGCCACTCTTCAGAGAGACGCGTCAGCATTTAGTCAGCGAATAAATTCGCTATTAGTAGAAAAGGCAGAGCTCAGTGAGCAAATAGAAAACTTAACGCACACAAAGGATGTAAATCGATTAAAACTTCAAGAGCAGTTGGAGCATTACAACAAAGCGCTTACTTTCATAAACGCTATTTTAGGGGCGGTAAAGTCAACTCTGGGGCTAAATCCGGCACTTGAACACAGTTTTAGCAAGTTGTTTGCAGATGAATATAAAAAATCTGTCGATTTCAGAGTTCTAACGGATGACATAAAAATAGCGCCGCACGAAGACAACCATTTTGCACTGCTACTTCCCCAAACACAGGAATTTATTCTGGCGATGCTAAAGAACGAGCACCGCACTGGGTTATCAAAAAGCGATTGAAAATTTCATTGGCCTAACCGAAAAAATAACAAGAGGTATACAAATGAATTACGCCCCTGTTTCTTATCGCACGAAATTGAAAAACCTTTCCCTGAAACATCCGTGGATTAATCCGCGTCGCATAAAGCCGATGCCAGGCCACGTTGATTTAATTACAAGGCTTCTTGCATTGTGCGAGATGGCAATGGGTACGTTATCGCCAGAATTTTCTGTTTTCCAAGTGAGGTATCTGCAAAACCGCATGAAAATAACAGCAATTCCCGTCCCTGGTTCAGCTTGTGACTCACTAGCGCTCAGACATGCAATCAGTATTACCGTGAATGAGGCCAATATTGTTTGCCCCCATTGCGGTGATTATCAAACTTTCGGGCAATCACTCACTGATATCTATGTATGCTGCCCTGCTTCGGGCGACTTGGTTTTGTGGGAGGCGATTCCCGACCTTATGGCAATACATTCAGAAGAACGGGATGCTGTGTTTGAGATGGTTATCGCGGAAGAGGCCTCGCAAAAGTCAATAGGAACACCAGCGACGAAATAAACAGCATTTTGCGATCACTATTGACACATTTAAATCACATTCAAGCCAATCGAATTAACACATTGTTGACACAGTTAAATCATGTTTAGGCACATTTAAATAGCCCTTTTACACATTATTCACACATTGTTTTGTCCGCAAAATATCTTCTTTGTGCTCCAGAAAACTCGCCACTTTCATATTATTTGTGCTGCTTTTCCAAGCACAAATAATGTGGCCTGTGCGGCGGTTTTGGGGTCAATTTGATGCACAGGCTGATGAGCACAAGGAAGATATTTTGCGGAGCAACAGTGCAACGCTGACAAAAGTGACGAAATCAGCAACAGTTGCGGAGGCACCAAAATAGAATCATTTGATAAATGAATGCGCTTACTAAAATCGTAAGAATCTCTGCACCATAAAAAAAGGCCCACACTAATTACAGTGTGGGCCAAACGAGCGAGGGGATTTTTAAACGATTAATTTACTGGGATAAACTCAATGCGATCTGCATTCCACTCCCAGGTTGAACTGCTAGCGCCAGCAGAAATGATGCGCAACGTGTGAGCTCCCTGACTAAGCTGAACACTGCTGCTAACTTCCAGCAAGGCAAAAACATCCCAATTGTTATTGTTGGGCACAGTCTTTTTCGCCACTGACACACCATCCACCAACACCTCAATAGCGCCACCAGTTTGGGTGGTGCCGAGATAAGCATTGATACGATAGTTAGCAGTTGCAGTCACATTGATGCTGTAGTCCGCCCAGTCACCGGTTTGGTTGTAGTTAATAGCACCTACTCCCGCCGCAGTGGTGTACTTTTGGAAGCCCTGATAGGTTCCGCCAGTTGCGATGTACGACTCAGCCTGCATCACTACCGGTACTGCCGCTGGCGCCGAACTTGAAGCGCGCGATGAAGAGGAAGGAGTAGCGACTGCCACTTGAGTGAACTCAATGCGATCTGCATTCCATTCCCAAGTCGATGCGGTAGTGCCCGCCGAGATAATGCGCACACTGTGTGTACCGGCACTTAATTGCACGCCACTCGCTACCACTAACTTGGCAAACACATCCCAATTGTTGTTATTGGCAACGGTTTTTTTCGCGACTGACACACCGTCAATCAACACCTCTATAGCACCACCGTCTTGTGTGGTACCCAGGAAGGCATCAATGCTATAGGTGCCCGCACTGGTGACATTCAAGGTGTAATCGGCCCAATCGCCACGTTGATTGTAGTTAATAGCCCCTACTCCAGCTGCCGGTGTGTATTTTTGGAAGCCTTGATAGACACCGCCCGTCGCGGTATATGCTTCAGCCTCCAACACCAACTTCAAGCCACCCGTTGCCACACTGGATGCAACCGACGAGCTTGAAGATACAGATGTGGATGAGCGCGATGATGAACTCAATGGAGCCGAAGACGGCAATGACGATGACAGTGGTGTAGATGAACGCGATGAAGATGACAGCGGCGTTGATGAACGTGAAGAAGATGCTGGTATCGATGCAGCAATTGACGATGCACCACCAGTCGTTGCTTTCAAAATACGATAGCCAATCTTATCCAGATTCCACTGATACGCACCGCCAGCTCCCACACTGATCAAGCGTAGCGTATGAGTACCTGCAGAGTTAATCTGCAGACCATTGGTCACTACCGTAGTCACGTGCTGATCCCAATTGCCATTGTTGGGCAAGGAGGAGCGGCCATTGGAAATACCATCCACCAGGAACTCCACACCCGCACCATCCAGAGGTGTACCGGTTGCCAATACCAATTGATAAATACCCGCCTGCGCAAAGTTAATATCAAACTCCACCCAGTCGCCGGTTTGGTTGTCGTTGATATTGCCAGCACCAGTAGTGCTTTTCACAAAACCGCCATAGGCTCCGCCGGTGCGATTAAAGGCTTCGGCTTCGATGTAGGTCAGTGTGGTATTGGAGGCAACAACTTCCACTTGGGTTTTACCGCTAAAGCCACCGTCGTTACTGCGCCCGGTAATCTCGGCCACACCCAACCCAACACCTTTCACCAATCCGGTAGTACTTACAGTCGCGACTGCGGTATTACTGGAGGTCCAAGTGACCGATTTATCACTGGCATCAGCCGGAGTGAAACTGGTCTGGATTTGTAGGCTGTCATTTTGTGGGATCAAGGTATTCGCGGGCGATATGGCCATCCCGGTCAACAACTTGGCTTTCACTTGAATGTTTGCCGTGCCTACTATGTTGTTAGCGACCGTTTTTGCGGTAATGGTGACATTGCCCGCCTTAAGGCCAGTGACTACCCCTTGGGCATCCACAGTTGCAATGGTGGTATTAGAACTGCTCCAAGTCACTTTACGGTTAGGGGCATGAATTGGCGTAACTGCCGCACTTAGCTGTTTGCTCGCGCCTATATAAAGAGGGTTAGGCAAACCAACCACAGAAACTGCAGCAGGCACCAACTGGCTGACGGATACCGAAGCCGTAGCAGTTAATGCACCGTCCACTGTTTTTGCGGTGATAGTGGCAGAACCTGGCTTGTTACCGGTCACCAAACCATTTTGATCAACACTGGCCACACTGGGATTAGATGAAGCCCAAGTGACATTTTGGTTGGAAGCATTAGCCGGGCTAACACTTGGTTTAAGCGCTACCGATTGAGTCACCAACAGATTGCTGACGCTGGTTTGGCTCAGGCTCAAGCCAGTAACGGGCGTGCATGGGCTACAAGCTGCGGGAATACTACGGGTAACCTGAGTATCCATATCCCACACCTGCAGGCTCACCGCCGCGACTTCACCCTGGGCAATTGTCGTTAACTGAATGTTGTTATTGCCGCTTGCGCTCAAATAACTCACATCAAATGGAATCTCCAGGGTTGCCATGGAGCGTCCACTTCTTCTCGACTCATCTCCACGCCAATCGGTTTTAACAGGCACAGTGTTGCCGTTAATTTTGAGTGACACTCGGCTATCTGAAGAACCCGTTGCTATGCCGCCATTCATGAAGAACGCACCTGTAACTCTCAGCTGTGCCTCACCTTTAGCGGGTTTAGGCACGCCATTTACCTGTGCATTTACATTCGCTGCCGATACCCTATAAGGCGCATTTGCTGTTAAGGGTTCTGCCGGGTATTTCTTCTCTTTGCTGTTGAGAGTTGGATTCAGGTTGTTGGTGTACTCAATATCCAAAATGACAGTCGCATCAGCACCGATGGTGATGTTTTTGGGCAGACTGTTAAGGGTCGCATCGGCCAGAATCGGTTTGCCTACACCGTTGGCAGGGTTGTTATCGTCATCAATTGCTTCATCCAAATAGAGATGACGCATCTTGATGCTCTTGATGGCATTACCGCTGATACCAGCGAAGTTCATATCAACAGTGGTTGCCTGAGCTTCCAAGCTGTTCAGAATGACATACATGTTTTTGCCATTGACATAGGCGTCCACTTGAATGTCCCGGTCACTGGCGTAAGTATCTACACGAGTGCCGTCCACATCGCGCCAGAGCTCGTACCATTTGATAGAGGGGTTAAAATTCCAGGTGCAATTGGTATAAGCAGTGGGAGTTTCAGTACAGGTGGAGTAATCGCGATCCAGCAGACTTTGGCCATAAGGATTATTTTTGTCTACATCGCCCCATTCACCTTTAACCACAATAAACGGCATGGACAAGGTGATGTAGTCCGGGCGCTCCATAAACTGCATCATCATTTGTGAGAAGGGTTTTAACACTTCCCAACGCATACGTTGACGATCCAGCTTGGTAATATCGGTACCGGTGATATTGCCGTACTCAGACATCACCACTTCTTTGCGTTGGCCGAGCATTTTGGTGTCGTACCATTCCAATAGATCTATTACACCTTCGGTTTGGAAACCAGTACGCAAAGCGCCGGTACGTGTTGTGCCTCCATTCCATGATGCCCAGTCATATAAATGGACTGAATAGAAATCCATGTTTTCGCCGGCAGCGTCCATGAAGCCTTTCCATATCACGTCCCATTGATACCAGTCGGCACTGGGGCTGGGTCCGTTTGCTGACATTGTTGGTGATTTATTGAAAAGGTTGGTGCGGATGGCATTTTTGATCGCCTCGCTGCCCGCGTCATTGCCATAGAACAAGTTTAATAACGCATCACCACGATTGCGCGGTGAACCTGTCGCTGTTGCATCGCCTTTTTCCAAGTCGTGCAGACCCCAAGTCATACCGCCAATTTTGGGGGCTTTGTTGCCGAGTTTTGAACGCACGGTATCGGCAACCACATTGTGAAATTCAAATAGTTCTTCCCATGTTGATAAATGCCCCTCGTGACTCGGTACATTCATCAACATATCCGGCTCGTTGACCACTTCCCAATACTTGGGCATAGGTATAGCCGTAGGGTCATTTTCATACTGCACAAAAAATTTATTTAAAAATTCGGCGTACCAGTCTGCCGCGTCTTGAGCTGTGCGGGGGCGCCATGGCGTTTCACTGGTTAGACCGCCACCGAACCATGAGTATGAACTCCAGTTCGGATAAGCCGGTCTTGGTTGCGAACCCATAATTAATGAAGATGTTCGTCCAAAATACTCTTGAGCGTCAGCGTACTTTGTATCTAAATTCTGTTTATATTCGGTTGAGAGTGTACTCAATTGCGCCAAATTGGGTTTGTTGGCGTACCCATAAGGAAACGGGCTGGGTGAATCGGTGGAGCGAGCCTTGTCGCCACCGGTTTGACTGAAGTAATACATAGACAGGCCGTTGTCACGACCAAAGGTCACATCAAGATCCATCAAGTAATCAAGTTTGTCTTTCTCTCCCAAGAAATCGTTTTCCATTGGGCTTGCGTGGATAGTGATCCGTCTTTCACGACCGAAATCAGACACTCCATTAACTGAGTGTTTGATATTTGCATTGATATCGACTTTAACGTTTTGCGCCAATGCTAAAGACGCCATGCTACCTAAAACCCCAGTAGTAATAGCGGCAACAGCAAGGCGGAGTTTATGTTGTTTAAACATAATTGCCTCTTTGATGAAATGATAATTATCGTTATTGGAAAAAACAGAAAAACTGAAAAACATATTATTGTTATGAATAGTCGACCAAGATGATTCTGTTCAGCACAAAACCAAGGCCCTGCTAGTGAAGCCGTGCCAGTAGCAGAAATAAAATCTTACACCGATATTTTTTGCATTAACATAGCTTTGTTAACACTTTACAGTTAAATATTAACTTTTCACAACACTACCAACCCTATGCGCAGCTAATAGCCGCTCTCGTCACTGTCATACCGCTGCCACATCGCTTCGACGGAAGGTTATTCATTTTGTTAACAATTAATGTTTGACATTCAAATAAAGTGAGCAGATGATACTTGCGCAAGGCAAGAGCGGAAACTGAACTCTAATAACCCGGCCTTACCTTCAAATCAACCATAAGACCCGTTTTGACCTTGATATGGCTAAAACTACAAGTCGATAAAGACTATAAAAATTAACAACCAATTAGGAGAGCGTTGTATGGCGATGATTATTCAAGACCGCTTCAAACTAAAAGTGCTTTCAGCTGCAGTAATCGCAGCATCCAGCATTAACATCAATGCGCAAGATACCGGCAGTGTCGAAGAAGTTTTAGTAACCGGAATTAGAAGCTCACTCATCGGCGCAATGGAAACCAAGCGCCAAGCCAGTGGCGTAGTAGATGCCATCAGTGCCGAAGACATAGGTAAATTTCCCGACACCAACCTCGCTGAATCTTTGCAGCGCATTACCGGTGTATCTATTGACCGCAGCAATAATGAGGGCAATCAAGTGACCGTTCGGGGCTTCGGCCCCAGTTTTAATCTGGTGACATTAAATGGCCGTCAAATGCCCAACTCATCCGCTTTGGATGGCACACCCATTTCTCGCAGTTTTAATTTCCGTGAAATTGCGGCAGAAAGCGTTTCAGGCGTAGACGTTTACAAGACCGGCAAAGCAAATGTAGCCTCAGGTGGATTAGGCGCAACCATTAACTTGAAAACCGCCAAGCCGTTTGATTTTAATGAATTGGTTGCTCACGCGAGTGTGAAAGGTGTGATCGAGCCCACCGTTGAAACTGGCGATGAAGTAACACCGGAAATCTCCGGCATGATTAGCAATACCTTTGCCGATGGAAAATTTGGCGTACTCGCGTCTTACTCCTATGCAGAGCGCAATTTCCATGTTGATCGCATCGGCACCCAAAATGGTTGGAGCCGCAGCTATCCCGGTCAACAAAATCCTGACACTAGCGCCATTGACACTGAGCGCAATCCCACTAAAGCAACTTGGCGCATTCCGACCGTCGATTTAGACAATGCGAACTATGAGCGCACCCGTCAAAACGGGCAATTAGTATTGCAATTTGCCCCAATCGACAATCTCACCACCACTGTTGATTACACCATGTCACGTCTTGAAGAAGACGGCGCGATGAATCGCATGAGCTTTTGGTTTGATGATGTGCAAACCGGTAAAGCGGATGAAAATGGCACCATCATTAATCCCGCTCGCCAAAATGATGAGCTGAACTTTTGGGCGTGGGAATATGGTTTCACGACTGAAAATGATTCCTACGGGGTTAACGTTGAGTGGGATGTAAATGACCAGTTGTCGTTCACATTAGACGCGCATGATTCAACCTCTCACGCAAACCCAGGTGCACAACCTGCCGAGCGCATCGCCAATACCAAAAACCCGTTTGGTGCAGTGGATATAGCAGCGAATTTCTCAGGCAAATTGCCCAGCGTATCCTATGACGACTCAGGCTTAGTTGGCGGCGCCTACAACAAAGCCAATATTGTTGGTGATCTTTATCAAGAGCGCGGCCATGAACTAGAAAACAATTTTCAGCAAGTTCAATTGCACGGCGTATGGGAATTAGAAAATGCCGGGGTACTTTCAACCGTTAATTTTGGTGTAGCGCAAACCAAAAATACTGTGGATGTAAAAGACATTTACAGCGCTAACTTTGCGTTAAGCGGCATGGATTTGAGTAATCTAGATCTCAGTTTTGATAAAGGTGATATCGGCTTTGAATTTGTGCCGGTATTTAGCGCCAATGAGTTTATTGATTTAGTGTACGCACAAAATCTGAATAACCCAATGAACTACGGCACCAATGGTATTGAGGAAGAGACCAACGCGGCATACTTGTCCCTTGATTTCGATACAGAACTTAATCAAATGCCAGTTAAAGCCAATATTGGCCTTCGTTATGAAGAAACTGATGTTAGCTCCTACACCATTACCAAACCGGTGGTAGGTTTTAACTGGGTATCACCACTGGAGATGTCAAAGATATACGCTGACACTGAGCAATCAGATACGCTCAAAGGTAATTACGATAACCTTTTACCGAATTTGGATCTCAGCCTGAATCTGCGTGATGATCTGGTAACACGTTTCTCATACAGCAAAACTATTGCGCGCAGCAATATCGATGCAATGTATCCAGGTACCAACTTGATCACACACTTATCAACCGGCCCATTCAAAGCCAATCAAGGTAACCCAGGTTTATTACCATTCGAATCTGAAAATCTCGATTTATCACTCGAGTGGTACTACGGCGAAGGCAGCTATGTGTCTGGTGGTTACTTCCGCAAGAAAGTGGATAACTTTATTGCGGTAGGCCAAGAAGATCGCATCATCAGCAGCCCTAATGGCCCACTGACCAACCCCAGTGCCAATCCGCGCCCCGGTTGTCCTGGCGGCTCAGTGGCAAACCCTACTCCAGCCTGTACATCGCAACCTGGCGATCAAGTAATTATCTGGGAAGTTTCCACACCACAAAATCTGAACGACTCTTTGGTTGATGGTTTGGAATTTAATGTGCAGCACATGTTTGGCGAATCAGGCTTCGGCACCATTGTTAACTACACCATGGTAGATAGCGATGACAGTTACGATGTCTACAGTTTGGAAAATGATTTGGCACTACAAGGCTTGAGCGATTCCGCCAACTTTGTTGGCTTCTACGAAAATAATGGTTTCCAAATTCGTATTGCCTACAACTGGCGTGACAAGTTCCTCTTGGCTTCTGGCACTGAACCTACCTTTACTGCGGCCTATGATCAAATTGATATCAACGCAAGTTATGAAATCAATGAGAATCTATCCGTATTTATCGAAGGCTTGAACGTAACCGATGAAGCAACCCATCGTTACGGCCGCTGGACTAATCAAATCAAAGATTATGAGCAATACGGTTCACGCTACAACGTGGGTGTACGTGCAAAATTCTGATTATCAGTGTTTAACACCCAATTATGATTGAGCACAAAAAAGGTCGCCTACTATCGGCGACCTTTTTTTTAGCAACAGAACAGATCAAACGGATAATAAAAATAGCGGTGCAAATATGACAACAGCCATAAAATCCATTGTCATTGTTGGTGGTGGCGCAGCCGGTTGGATTACTGCAGGCACGCTTGCAGCCAAAATACGCAACCACTACAGCGAAGGTATAAATATTTGCCTGGTAGAATCCTCCAGAACGCCGATCATCGGTGTGGGTGAAGGAACCTGGCCCACTATGCGTAACACCTTGAAAAAAATGGGGGTACGTGAGTCAGATTTTATTCGTGAATGTAACGTGTCCTTTAAGCAGGGGGCAAAATTTGTACATTGGTGTACCGGGCAACAAGACGATTTTTATTATCACCCTTTAGTATTACCGCAAGGCTTTTCCCAGATCAATCTTGCGCCCCACTGGTTAGCTAATCCACACAATCAATCTTTCTCCAACGCGGTCTGCGTGCAGGAAACGCTTTGTGAAGCAGGCTTGGCACCGAAATTAATTACCACCCCGGAATATGCCGCCATCGCCAACTATGCCTATCATTTGGATGCTGGTGCGTTTGCCGAATTCTTGAAGCAACATTGCACCACTAATCTTGGTGTTAGCCATTTATTGGCCGATGTTATTCATGTAAATGCCGCCGACAATGGCGACATAACCTCAATTGCTACCGACACTCAGGGCGATATTGCAGGTGACTTATTTGTTGACTGCAGTGGCTTTAATTCACTACTGCTTGGCAAACACTATGAAGTGCCGTTTGTATCCTGCAAAGATGTTCTCTTTGTCGACACAGCGCTAGCAGTCCACCTGCCCTATGAAAATGACAACAGCCCTATAGCCTCGCACACCATTTCTACCGCGCAGGATTCCGGCTGGATTTGGGATATTGGCCTGCCAACGAGGCGCGGTATAGGCCATGTATTTTCCAGTGCGCATACCAGCACCGAGCAAGCTGAAGAAAAATTACACCAGTATCTCCGGCAATACTCTGCCAATATCGAACAACTGTCGGTGCGAAAAATTCCCATAACACCTGGGCACAGAGAAAAATTTTGGGAAAAAAATTGTGTCGCTGTGGGCTTATCCGCAGGCTTTCTTGAACCGCTAGAGGCATCGGCATTGGTATTGATCGAAATATCCGCCACGATGATTGCCGACCAACTACCCGCAACACGCACCGCGATGGACATCATCGCAAAACGATTTAATGAAACATTTTTATATCGCTGGCAACGCATTATTGATTTTTTGAAACTGCATTACACCCTCAGCAAACGTGACGACAGCGATTTTTGGCGAGACAATCGGCACCCCAATAGTATTCCAGAAAGCTTGCAAGAGTTAATGACCTTATGGCGCTATCAACCGCCTTGGCATATGGATTTTGATCGCGCGGCTGAGGTATTCCCTGCTGCCAGCTATCAATATTTACTCTATGGTATGGGCTACACAACAGAGGCAAGCCCACAGGGAATGTCGCCACCTAACCAGCGATTAGCGCAGGAATTATTTCACAAAAATGCAGTTCTGGCGCAACAACTAAAAAGTCAGCTGCCCAGCAATAGAGAACTCATCAACAAAATAAAAGACTATGGCTTACAGCCCGTTTAATCCAACAACTCTTACCAACAATCGCGAGCACCTATGAGTAACTCCATTGAAATATTGAATTACCCAGTACACGCTCAACTGAAAGTCATTACCGGGCGTGGCGCTGAATACGGTGAAAATATTAATAACATTCCGGTGTTGATCCATGAGCTAAAAAATTTAGCCCATGAATATCCCCTGTGCTTTATGAAAGATCCAGACACAGGTCAATTTAATCTATATTCCCTATTAGGTTTTGCACCCGAAGAGAACCTCTATTTAGATAAAAATATATGGGACGCCAATTACATTCCACTGCATATCCAACGTCAGCCATTTATTGTTGGGCGCCACCACACAACTGAAAATGCTGAAAAACCTAGCAAAGCACGCAACGATGGTTTTATTAGCATCAACACCCAGAGCAAACGTATTAGCCACACACAGGGAGAGCCGCTCTTTAATAGCGACGGCACACCGACCGCTTACTTAAATTCCATCAATGAATTGCTGAGCCAATTAACACCCAGTGAAATACTGACAAAAGCATTTATTACCCAACTACTAAACCATCAATTGCTGGAAGCGGCGCGTATTAATATCGCCTTTAACGATGGATCAATTTTTAGTTACGAAGGTATCTATACTGTCAACACCGACAGATTAAATAGTTTAAGTGAAAAGGAAATAAACCAACTAAAAGAGCAACATTTTTTAGCCCCAATACAGCTAATTATCCATTCATTAAAACAATTCCAACGACTTATCGATTTAAAAAACAATCGCTTACAAGGTAAGAAAAATGAAACGGCTTAACCTAATTACAACGCTTTTTATCATGACTTTCGCCATTACCGCCTGCACGCTAAAAAAACAGGAAAAAGCCGAAGGGTACTTCGCCCCGGAACTAAATCAAGCAATAGGATCAATTGAGATTATCGATAGTCGCGCCTTGCAGTTAATTGATCCAGCACAAAAAATCTTTATTCGCGCCGATGGATTTCGTTGGACTGAAGGGCCCTTATGGGTTGATAAATTACACGCGCTTTTATTCTCTGACATCCCCAACAATCGTATTATGCAATATCAACCCGGCACAGGAACTCTGCTCTATTTAGAGCCCGCTGGTGCAACTGCACTCTTCCCTGGCGATGACAATGGCGGCTCCAATGGATTGCTGCTCAATAACAAACAGGAATTAATTCTATTGCAACAGGGCGACCGGCGCGTTGCACTTATGACTACTCCATTAAATCACCCTGCCCCAAAGTACAAAAGTATTGCCAGTGAATTTCAAGGAAAACGGCTCAACAGCCCTAACGATGCCGTGCTCAGTCGCAGCGGAAATTTATACTTTACTGACCCACCCTACGGCTTGGCAGGTGGCATGAGCGACCAACGTAAAGCCTTAGGATTTCAGGGGATTTACAAAGTTACCAACTCTGGAGAACTGGCACTACTGGATGATCAAGTGAAATTTCCCAACGGTATTGGCCTCTCAACTGATCAGAAGACCCTGTACATAGGTGTATCAGATCCAGAGCAGCCCCATTGGTTAGCCTACGATCTGGATGAGCAGGGAAACACACGGAACAAACGTGTTTTTTATGATGCGAGTGAATTCAAAAACAATGCCAAACACCAAGGCGTTCCCGACGGCATGGCAACACACTCATCCGGTATTTTATTTGCGACAGGCCCCGGTGGCGTGTGGGTCTTTTCTCCGGCGGGTGAAGTGCTCGCTAAAATTCACACTGAAAAACTCACCGCCAACTGCACACTTTCCAGCGATGAAAAAACTTTGTTTATTACCGCCCACGACACCTTAATGAGCCTGTCATTAAAATAATGTGGCAACTTTTTTTATTAGTGTTTTTAACCGTTCAACCAAGCGCTGCGCTTCTTCTGGTGTACGCACCGGCGCAGCCAAACTCCCACCCACACCGATTCCTTTAGCACCTGAATTCGCCCAGCGCTCGACATTGAGCTCATTAATACCACCGACCGGGAAAAAAATCGTGTCGTTAAATGGCCCAAAAGCCAGAGACTTTAAATAATCAGGGCCCATTGGCTCAGCCGGGAATAGTTTAACAATATCAGCTTGCGCTTCAATTGCAGCCACAATTTCCGTTGGTGTGAATGCTCCCATCACCACTGGAACTTCTTGCTCATGAGCAACCTTTACAACCGCCGAACTGGTATTCGGCGTCACTAAAAATTGGGCGCCCGCAGCCATCGCTTGCTGCGCAAGCAATACATTGGTAATAGTACCCGCCCCTACCAAAACCTCAGGAAACTCGCTACGAATACGACTAATCGCCGCACAAAAGTTGGGCGTATTGGCAGTCACCTCTAATGCCTTTATTCCCGCAGCCGCCAAACATTGCACAATGGGAATAATATCTTCGGAGTGTTTTACTCGTAAAATGACAATTAGCTTTTCGGCAAGTAACTTGTTGACTCGTTCAAACTTCATCGATGTATTCCACTATTAACCCAGCAGCCTCAGACTTTGGCTGCATCTATTACTTGCGCTCAACAAAACACGAATTAACGCACCACATAACCAGCAGTATTACCCCGCGCCACCTCATTAATTTCTGCCTCGCTCATCCAAGCCTGATCGCCATAACAATTGTGCGCCAGCGCAAAGGCGGCATTGGCAAAATCAATAGTTTGCTGCGCTGACCAGGCTTGCTGATAGCCATACAAAACTCCCGCGGCGAATGCATCCCCTGTACCTAATCGATCAAGGATATCTACCCGCAACTCGGTACTCTTAAACGAGTCGGCATTTTTCCTTAACAGTGAAGTGAGCGAATTAACTGAAGCGCTGTGATGAATACGGCTAGTAACGGCGGCATCTACATTAAATTCATCACCTAAAAATTCAGCCACAGCCTGAGCTTCTACAAGTACATCAGAATTAAAAAATTGATATTCAAATACATCACTGATAACACCTGCATTGGCAAATACCAAATCGCAATACTGCATAATTTGTTTAAAATAGTGCTTGGCAAATGCCGGCTCTGGCCAAAGACTGCGTCTGAAATTGAGATCAAAACTTACCCTGACCCCCATGCCATGTGCAATTTTTGCAGCTTTGATTGTCTCCAGTGCACACTGCTCTGAAAGTGCCGGCGTTATGCCACTCAAATGCAATCGCTGTTTACTCTGCAACATTTCATTCCAATTAAATTCATTTTCAACGATGGTTGAAATAGCGGAATATTTGCGATCATAAATCACTCGCGTTGGACGAAGCGAAGCACCCAATTCGATAAAATAGGTCCCCATGCGCTCTCCACCGAACAACACATTATTTGTGGCTATACCGCAGCGATGGAGACTGGCAATAGCTTGTTCCGCAATTAGGTTGTCTGGCAATTTCGTAATGAAATCCGTCGCCACACCTAACCGCGCCAAGGCGGCCGCAACATTCGCCTCAGCCCCTGCAAAATCTACCGACAATTGCTGTGCCACCATGAGCCGCTGCTGTGGTTGCGCTGGGGTTAAGCGCAACATAAGCTCACCAAAAAATGTAATGCTCAATTTATTTCTCCAGATTAACGGCTGATATGGGAACAATTTTTCCCACCAAAAAAACATAGGAAAATAAGCCTGCCAATGCCAAACCGGTAATCAATAATAGCGCAGGCTTAAAGTCACCATCTTGCACCAAATAACCAATTGCAATCGGCACCATAACGGCTGAAAGTCCACCAATAAAATTGAAGCATCCGCCGACTAACCCCACCATTTTTTGCGGAGCAAGCAGTGACACAAAAACCCAGGCGATAGAGGTTAATCCATTACCAAAAAAAGCGATTGATAGGAAAAAAGTTGCCCAGGCAATGCTATCGACATAATTTGCACCAATAACACTGGCAGATAATATAAAGCCAAGAATAATAGGCGCCTTTCTTGAAACCTCAGTAGAAACTCCACTCCGCACCAAATAGTCTGATAGAAACCCAGCAAACAGAACGCCGCAAAAAGCAAATAAAAACGGAATAGACGCATAAATTCCAGTTTTTAAATCACTCAAGCCACGATATTCGGCTAAATAGGTAGGAAACCAGGTTAGAAAAAAAATTAAGGTTCCACCCAAACAGAACTGACCAATATAAATCCCCCAAAGTTTACGATTGGAGAAAGCTAATTTGATATTGCCCCAAGGTATTTCGATGGGTTCTTTTTTTGTTGTAGCCGGTGATGATATGACCGAAGCAGTAGACTGAATTATTTTGTCACGATAAAAGTAGTGCCATACCAGTGCCCAAAAAATTCCGATTAAGCCTGAAATAATAAACAACCCGCGCCAGCCAAATAAATCTTGAATGAACGCTAAAACAGGCATTAGAAATGCCAACCCAATAAATTGGCCTGAGGTATAAACAGCAATAGCGCCAGCACGCTCTTGCTCTGCGAACCATTGCGTCACAATTTTGTTATTAGCGGGATAGGATGGCGACTCAAATAAACCAATCGCCATACGGCACCCCACCAAAGCGGCAAAACTACTTACAACACCTTGAACTAAAGTCGCTAATGACCAGGCAACCAAAATAATGGGATATAAAATTCGAATGCGCAGTGCATCAACCAATAATCCACCAGGAATTTGCATAATTGAATAAGTCCAACCAAATGCCGAGAAGATAACTCCCATTTGCACTTTAGTTAATTCAAGATCTTGCGCAATAGCATTGGCAGCAACCGATATATTGGTTCTGTCCATGTAATTTATAACTACTGTTAAAAACAGCAGAATCAAAATTCCACTTTTACTTGCAGATGCATTTTTTTGCATTATTTTATTCACCAATTGGTATAGGAGCCATCCGGTTTTATAAGTCGCGGTGGTTCCCAATATTTGAAGGGAAGATTTTTAATTAATTGCTCATTAACATCCACACCTAAGCCCGGGCCAGTGGGGATACTGAAACCATTAGCTTGCACGAGCGGGCGATGAGTAAAAATGCGATCGAATTCAGACATGTTCCCGTCGTAAGGCGACAATTCCAAACTCGCGAGATTGGAAATAGCGGCACAATAATGAATGGAGGCAGCAGTACAAATAGGGCTAAGTGGATTGTGTGGCATCATGTCCACATATTTTGTTTCACATAACGCGGCAATTTTCATCGCCTCAGTAAAACCACCCGCATTACAAATATCTACGCGAGCAAACTGGGTTAACAGCGGCTCCAAATAGCGAGAAAAATCCCACTTGCTGGTGAACTCTTCACCAATAGCGAAGGGTACATCTACCATAGTGCGCAACGCTTGATAGGCCGCAGGGGATTCATCGCGAATAGGTTCTTCAATAAAATCCAAAGTGCCTGCTGGCATCCGCTGACAAAAAGAAGCCGCTTCGGCCACGCTCAAACGGTGGTGATAATCCACCCCTAACATTATTTCACTCCCCAAAGCTTCGCGTGCCTGCGTGAGCCAATGGGATGATTTAGCAATCGATTTACGCACGTCAAATACAGTCGACCTATGACTTACACCATGCTCACCGGTAGTCGCCCGAATAGTTTGCCAACCATCACTTTGTAATTGCAGTAGATGGTCAATAAAAGCGGGTCCAAAATCCAAGGTAGAAGTAACAAACAGCGGAATGCTGTTGCGCTGCTTGCCACCCAGCAACTGATATACAGGCACCTTCAGATATTTTCCGCAGGCATCGTGCAGAGCAATATCCAGGGCAGAAATTGCAGCAGCCAATACTCGCCCACCTTCAAAATAATGGCTCCGATACAACTCTTGCCACAGTGCACCTATATCTAATGCCGAACGACCAATCAGAAATTGTTTAAAATGTTCAATAGCACCTATTACCGCTTTTTCACGCCCTGATAAGCCTGACTCGCCCCAGCCATAGATACCCTCATCGGTCTCCACTTTAACCAAACAGACGTTGCGAAACCCCAGCCAAAAAGCATAGGTTTTAATATCCACTATGTTCATTCTTTGCTCTGTATTAACGAATTAATTTTGACCAGTAATCTTCACTGGAAGATAAATGTAACGCTAATGCCTGCACTGATTGCGCCCCCTTGCCCGCGCGCAATGCCTCAATTATCTGCTGGTGCTCACTAATTGAATGCTCAATACGCGTACGACTGACTGCTAAATTTCCATGCATCGCAAGCAGCATTAGTCGCTTTGTTTTCCAGATCTTTAGTGCATTTTTGTTGTAGTGATGGCGATACATTTCCCAATGAAATAAATTATCTAAATGCAAAAATCCCACCCGGTCATTAGCCGTTAAACCACGCATTTGCTGCAATAATTGATCTAGCTGTGCCACATTTTCATCGCTGTAATGATCCACAAACCAAGCCATAAAATACGGTTCAAGCAATTGCAGAATCTCAAATAGATCACGCATGCTGGTGTATTCAAAACTTGCCACACGCGCACCACTATTTTTTTGCGAGGTCACAAACCCTTCACCTTCTAGCTGCTTAAGGGCTTCGCGCACTGGGTTTACGCCGGTTCCATAGCGCTCGGCCAATTGAGCCGTAACCAAGCGATTACCACTTACAAAAGTTCCCAGGGCGATATCTGCCAATATTTGCTCTACCAGCCCCTGCTCCCGCCCCAGGAGCACCGAAAAAGCCAATTCCGTATCTACCAACGCCATCATTGCGCCTCATATTGCATACAATTAACATAATATTGTATACAATCTTAAATAATCAAGAGTTCTTTAGGTTGTCCATAAATTAACGCAACTTACAAAACCTTACATTGTAAATTGTTGACATAATTACCATTAGCTAAGAAGAATCCAACTCTCTGAAAGATCACGCGAGCCACTACCAACCAAAAAGAGGAGATAAAAATGAAAAAAAATCAACTACGTTTAATCAAGCAGATGCTTGCTGGCACTCTGGCGGGGTTGTCACTCGGCTGCGTCGCCAATCAAAATTCGCCACTAGGTAGCATTGAAAACTTTGATAGCTTTTCGCTGAATAGAGCTGTAGCAAATAATGTCAAGGCAAGCTTGATAACCGGGCAAGAAGAAAAATACGGCAAAGCACTAAAACTGGTATTCGAGCCGCGCGAGGAATCCACAATTGAGCTACCTACTCCCGCGCAAGGTTATTGGAATTGGGAATACGCAGGTGATTTAAATCTGGCACTGGATGTTACCAATCCAGGCAGTCAATCGTTTCAATTTTGGCTGACATTAATGGATGCAAAAGGCCGCAAACAAGAGCGCAGCGCAGTGATTGATGCAGGTCAATCAGCTCGTTTTTATGCCCCTTTAACCGGGCGTGTTGCCAATGCACAAACCGGTATGCGCGAAACCCCACCAGCATGGCAAACCAGCGAAGAAAAGTTAGCCTGGCGCTCAGGCGATCGCGATTTTGATTTCACTCAAGTCACTAAAATTATTTTCAAAGCTTACGCCCAGTTTGAAACCAACATCCTAATTGTGGACAACCTTCAGCTGCGTGTTAATCCCGCCCAAGATCCGGAATATCTGGTAGGGATAGTCGATAAATTTGGCCAAGCCGCTAAAAAAGATTACCCCACTAAAATTCATTCAGAAAAACAATTAAAAGCAGCGGCAGACGCCGAGTTAGCCAGTTTGGCCAATGCCAAACAACCGGAAGACAGATCACGTTTTGGTGGCTGGAGTAAAGGCCCTAAATTGGAAGGCACAGGCTATTTCCGTACTGCAAAAGTGGATGGCCGCTGGTGGATGGTAGACCCGGAAGGCTATTTGTTTTTTTCCAGCGCTATCGCCAATGTGCGCATGGCCAACCTTGAAACCATCACCGGTTACGATTTCAACGATGCCAGCGTGCGCAAAATAGATCCCGAAGAATTAACCCCGGAAGACTCGCGCGACATTATCCCGGTCGGTAAAAAATCCTTAAATTCCCGCTTTCTTGCATCGCCCTTGCGCCGCGAAATGTTTGAATGGTTGCCCCCCTACGATCACGAGCTGGGCGAACACTATGGCTACCGTCGCACAGTACACCAAGGTGTGATCGAACACGGTGAAGTTTATAGTTTTTACAAGGCTAACTTAGAGCGTCGTTATGGCCAAAGCTCACCTAATTCCTACATAAAAACCTGGCGCGATGTCACTTTGGATCGCATGGTGGATTGGGGCTTCACCTCATTCGGCAACTGGATTGATCCCATGTTTTACGACAATCAACGCATGCCATTTTTTGCCAACGGTTGGATTATCGGCGACTTTAAAGTGATCTATTCCGGGCAAGACTATTGGTCGCCACTACCCGATGTTTATGATCCGGAATTTAAACGTCGCGCACATTTGACCATCAAACAAATTGGTCGCGAAGTAAAAAACACACCTTGGTGTGTCGGTGTATTTGTTGATAATGAAAAAGGCTGGGGCTCGATGAAAAATGACCGCGCTCACTTCGGCGCTGTCTACTACGCATTAAGCAGAACTTCCGATGAAAGCCCTGCTAAAAAACAATTTACCCAATTGCTCACCAAAAAATACGGTGATATAGCGACGCTTAACCAAGCCTGGGGAACGAAGATTGATTCATGGTCAAGTTTTGCAACTGGCATCACTATGGATAAGTTGAATGATGCTTCTCGCGCAGATTTTTCTATGCTCTACGCCGATTACGCAGAAACTTATTTCCGTATTGTCAGCAGCGAAATTAAAGACGCCCTGCCCAACCATATGTACATGGGTGTAAGAATCGCCGCCGAATGGGGTATGCCGGTTGAAGTGGTCGCCGCCGCAAAAAAATACAGCGATGTATTGAGCTTTAATAATTATCGCGAAGGCATGCACCCGGACACTTGGGCATTTCTGAAAGACTTGGATTTCCCCACCATCATCGGCGAGTACCACATAGGCTCAACGTCGGATACAGATTTCTATCACCCCGGTTTAGTCATTGCCGCCGACCAAACCGACCGCGCAAAAATGTATGAAAATTACATGAATAGCGTAATCGACAACCCTTACATGGTCGGCGCGCATTGGTTCCAATATATTGATGACCCAGTCACCGGCCGCGCCTACGATGGCGAAAACTACAACGTAGGCTGGGTAAGCAATACCGACATCCCCTATCAACCCATGGTAGATGCAGCCAAGCGAGTGAATAAATCGCTCTATCAGCGCCGCAGTAAAATTCCTCCCATTCAATAATTACTGGAAATCCTTACGGAAATAAAAACGCCAGACCCACGACTGACTCAATAATCGAACTTGAGCAAGTTGTGAGTCTGGCGTTTTATGACCAGCGGTCATCGGTAATATTCAACTAAACACTTAAGTAAAAAAACCTGAACTCTAATTGCCACCTGCATTAACAGGTAAAACGCAATCTAAGCTCAGGTAGTTTTTAATTTATTAGCCAATTTAACTTAGCGAATATTCGCTTTAAGCGCAGCAGTGGCCTCACGAATATTATCGCTGCGCAAAGCATCGCTAATAGCCCTGTGCTCATCTACACAATCAACTGGCTTACTGATACGTTTATAATTCATACGCATCCGCAAAATAATTGGCTGCCATAAGTTTACCAACTCCTCCCCCCCGGCCTTCATAACTAAATAGCGATGGAAGTCCATATCGGCTTTGGTCACTTCTGGATAGTCTTCACGATCAAAGGCGTCTTGCAAACGGTCTAGAATGCCATCTAGCGCATCAAAATCCTCCTCTGTTAACTTACCTTTCAGGCTTTTCACTGCATACAGTTCAATTCGGGTACGTATATCTATCATTAACTCTTGCAGTTCAGGTGACAGCAAACCATTGACGGACACACCACAATTGTTTTTCGCTACCAACAGCCCCTCTTTAGTCAACTGTAACAACACATCGCGCACCGGACCACGGGACACACCAAAGCGCTCAGCCAACGCAACTTCATTGAGCTTAGCATTCGGAGCCATTTCACCCGAAATAATATCCGAACGAATTTGTTCTGCAATTTGATCCCTAACCGGAATGATTTTTTTTGTTTCTTTCATGATCTGGATGACCTTTTCGCAAATAGCCTTATTGGAGAATAATATAAGGCTAAGCTATTTGCAGACATTAGACAATAATCCCTGCATATGACAATGGGTAGATGCGACTATTTGTTTCCAAAAAGCACACCTACCCATTGAGCCCGCCCATTATAAAACGGCAGATTAACGACTAGTATTTCTCACTTAAATAAACAGTTTTCTTTTCCAAATATTGCTCCAAACCGTACTTGCCATCTTCACCGCCAGCGCCGCTCATCTTCCAGCCATTATGGAAACCTTGATGCTGCTCGCCAATACCACGATTGACATAGACCTCACCTACTTCCATTTCTGCGATAGAACGATGAATGTAGTTCAGGCTCTGAGTAAATAAATAGGCCGACAGACCGTATTCACTGTCATTGGTATAAGCGATGGCCTCATCGATACTGCTAATTTTCACGATTGGTAATATAGGGCCAAACGTTTCTTCATGAACTAAAACATTATCTTGTTTCACATTGACCAGAACCGTAGGCTCGTACCAATTGCCCTGTTCAAAACCAGGCACTACCGCGGGTTTACCGCCACAAGCTAATTCCGCCCCCTGCGCCAAACCTCGTTTGACCAAACCATCAATTTGCTCGACTTCACGGCGATTAACCTTGGGGCCCATTTGCGTTGCAGGGTTCATAGGATCGCCCACTACCAATGCCTTCACTTTGGGTACAAACTTGGCAACAAACTCATCGTACACCTTCTCATGCACATACAAGCGCTCAGCACAGGTGCAAACTTGCCCGCAGTTGGCAAAACGCGTCCAAAGTGCCTCTTCAGACGCCAATTCCAAATCCGCATCTTCCATCACAATAAAAGGGGCTTTTCCGCCCAACTCCAACATGACAGGGGTTAGATGCTGCGCACTGGCCTTATAAATAATTTGGCCAGCTCGGGTACTTCCGGTCATGGTGATTAAACGAGTGATCGGACTTTCACACAAATGCTGCCCTACCACCGAACCAGATCCATTCACTATATTTAACACGCCCGCCGGAATGCCCACATCATTGGCAATACGACCCAATTCCAGAGTGGTTAATGGGGTTTCCTGAGTCGGTTTAATAACAATAGTGTTGCCTGTTATTAATGCCGGGCCAATTTTACGGCCAGCCAAGGCCAGCGGAAAGTTCCAAGCAGTGATCGCCACGACAACACCGCGCGGCACTTTATGGATATAAATTTTTTCATTGGGTTTATCGGAAGGCAAAATATCACCTTCAATAGTGAGTGCATTGTCGCAGGCGTATTCAATAAACGTAGCAGTTGCAGTCACTTCACCTCGCGCCACATCGAGCAACTTACCCTGCTCTTGCACCAACATAGTGGCAAGTAATTCAGTTTCATTGCGAATGGCCTCAGCGAATTTACGCAGCAATGTTGCACGCGCACGCGCTGTGAGGGCAGCCCAGGACTTTTGTGCTGCCTGTGCTGCCTCTAATGCATCCTGCGCATCCTCTTTACATCCTTCCGGGATGCGGCCAATTTCAGCACCCGTACTTGGGCTGTAAACAGCAATATGCCCAGCAGCTTTTGATGGCACATATTGACCATTAATAAAATTGAGATCATTTTTCATGGTGCTTATCTCCCCATCCAGCCGCCGTCAACCAACACGGTGCTGCCGTTCATATAGTTAGAGGCACTTGATGCCAAAAAGACAACCGGGCCTTTAAAGTCTTCCGGCGTGCCCCAGCGGCCTTGCGGAATACGACTAAGAATAGACGCAGAACGATCTTTGTCATTGCGCAAAGCTTCAGTGTTATCGGTAGAGATATAACCGGGCGCAATGGCATTCACATTAATACCCTGTGATGCCCACTCATTCGACAGCGCCATCACCAACTGACCTAAAGCACCTTTACTCGCGGCATAGCCAGGCACAGTCACGCCACCTTGATAAGTTAACAATGACGCGGTGAAAATAATTTTCCCGCTTTTGCGCGCAAGCATGGTTTTGCCAATTTCACGGCTCAAAATAAATTGTGAATTCAGGTTCACATTGATCACCTGATCCCAATACTCATCGCTGTGTTCAGCGGCAGGGGCGCGCAAAATTGTACCGGCATTATTGACCAGAATATCAATCACCGGATGCTCTGCTTTTACTTTTTCGATAAACGCATAAAGACTGTCGCGATTACCAAAATCACATTGATAAGCGCTGAATTTTTTCCCGGTAGCCGTTACCGCTTTTTCAATCTCTGAGCCTTGCAACTCCAGCGATGCAGATACACCAATAATATCTGCCCCTGCCTCTGCCAGAGCCACAGCCATTGCTTTACCAATGCCGCGCTTGCAACCAGTAACCAACGCGACCTTACCGTTTAAGCTAAATTGTTCCAACATAACCGTGATTACTCCGCGCAAGACACAAGGGCTTTCATACCAGCAGGATTATTATCCATGCTTGCAAAAGCGCTGCCAATGTTGTTCAGGCTAGATACCGAACTAATGAATGGCTCCAGCTTTACTTTACCGGATGCAACCAACTCAATGGCCATATCAAAGTCAGCCGCTTCATAAACGCGCGCGCCCACTAATTCAAGTTCTTTCCAGAAGAATTGGAACAGATCCACTTCAGGCTTTTGCGAGTGAATCGCCACCATACAAATACGGCCGCGCACTGAGGCAATCTTGGTCATAGCTTCTATCGCCGCTTTCACGCCAGACACTTCGAACACAACATCTGCGCCCTTGCCGTTAGTCCATTCCTTAACCGCTGCATCCAAATCTTGTTCAAGTGGATTAACGGTTTTAATACCATTCTTCTGGGCAAATTCATTGCGCACCTGATTCACTTCCGAAATCATGACGTCAGCGCCAACACTTTTTGCCACCAGCGCAACTAGCTGACCAATGGGGCCGCCACCAATAACCACCGCTTTTTCACCATCCTTTAAGCGCGCACGGGAAATATCGTGCACCGCTACAGAAAGTGGCTCAATCAATGCGCCTTGTTTTAGATCGATATTGTCAGGCAGTTTGTGCAAAGTGCGCGCTTTTACAGTCCATGAATTTTGGAAAGCGCCTGGGCTATCGATACCCATAAATTTTAATTTGTGGCACACATGGCTGTGACCTGCAGTACAAGCAGGACACTCGCCACAATAATCGAGTGGACGCACAACAACGCGATCACCAATGGCAAAACCTTTTACATTTGCCCCCATCTCAACAATGGTGCCCGACATTTCATGGCCAATAATTTGCGGCGGTGCAACGCGCTGATCCATAACACCGTGATAAATGTGCATATCCGTTCCACAGATACCAACAAACCCTACTTGCAAACGCACTTCATCCGCAGCAGGAGTAACCATTTGACCTTCAACAACCTGAAAGCCTTTATTACCAACATATTGAGCAGCTAACATAATTTCGATCCCCTCAGGATTGTTTGATTAAATGTGGACGTAATAATTTTTCATCGAATGTCACACCGGTTCCCGGCTCATCTGATGCGACAGCCAAACCACTCTCGATAACGATTGGGCGAGTGGTATAGGCATCAATAGGGAAGGAGTGAACTTCGAGGTAACCTGCGTGCGGCTGACTAGCAACGAGAGAAACATGCAACTCATGCATGCCGTGACTACATACAGGGAGGTTATGGGCATAGGCCAATTCAGCAACTTTCAACCAGCCAGTAATACCACCAATATTGGAAGCATCGGGCTGCAAAAAACCTAATTTTGCCTGTGCAATTGCGTAGGTAAATTCATGAACAGTATGAAGGTTTTCACCCATCGCCAATGAAATATTAATGCTGTCCGCAATACGTGCATAACCGGCATAATCATCGGGAATGGTTGGCTCTTCAAACCAGGTGATATCGTATTGCTCTATCGCCCGGCCAAAACGGATAGCTTTTTCAACGGTCATTGAATAATTGGCATCAACCATAAAGGTGGTGTGTTTACCAATTAACTCACGCACTGCAGCAACGCGAGCAACATCTTCTTTGTAGTTATCTTTACCGACTTTAATTTTTACCGCGTTAAAACCGCGATTCAAATAACTATCAATATTCTTCAATAGTTTCTGTTCGGTGAAATTCAAATCAATACCGCCCGCATAACAGCGGGTTTTATTACTAGCGGCACCCGCCAATTTCCACAACGGCAAATTCAGGCGCTTGCAACGAATATCCCACAGGGCGATATCGACCGCAGAAATAGCAAAACTAACCAAACCACCGCGCCCCACATAGTGCAGGTGCCAGCCTAAATCTTCCCAAATTGCATGAATATCCGATGCATTGCGGCCAATCAGTATTGGTTTGAGTTCATCATCCAAAAGTGAATAAATAGCTCGTCCCCCCTTACCTCCGGTATAGGTGTAACCAACACCTTCAGTGCCATCCTGGCAATAGATACGACACACCAACAATTCAAAACAGGTGTGGTCGCCGTGTTTTGCATCGGATAACACCTCGGCTAATGGCACTTGGTAGTATTCAACTTTGACGGCTTTGATGTGTGTTGCAGAGAGCTCATTATGACTCACGCAAGAAATTGTATTTAGCATAGATCTATCCCGATGCATTTGTTTATTGTTAACAATCTACACTCAGGACAAACACTTGTAAAGAAGAAAAGTCTGATAATTTCAAAAGGAGGATACGGAAATGCAATAACGATAGAAAACCACTAAAGTGCGAGGTAATACTTGCCAATACAGCCAGATGGCGGCACTTTTTGCCTACATCTGGCGAGCGATAAGAGATGAAACAGAAGAGATAAAGCAGCGGCGGTCAACAATTAGGGTTTTATTTGACGGCGACAAGTTGACTCTCGATTTCCTCCAAACTTTTCCCTTTGGTTTCCGGCACCATTTTTAGAACAAAAATAGCACCCAACACGCAAAAGCAGGTATAAATCAAAAATGTGACCGCAACACCCTGAACCTCTATCTGCCACGGGAACAATGTAGGCACCAACACGCCACCAAAGAGTGTACAGACCAGCGCGCAAGCAGGAATGGCAACCCCCCTGATGCGCGTAGGAAATATTTCGGAAAACAAAATCCACATGACAGGTCCCAGGGAAAAGTTAAATGCCGCCACAAAACTAATTAATCCAATAAACACCAGCACGCCCTGCATATGCGCAGCCATATTGAGCAAATCAACCTGCAGTGAACCCAGCGCTGTCGATCCCAAATGAGTCACCAATGCCCGTTTAAATTCCAGATCACTGGCGTACTCAACCCCAAACATAGGGGCCAATAGTGACGTATCAATCCGATCAGCGAAGGCTGCGACAGATTCTGCGCTCAACATATAAGTCGCCCCCGCAAAACAATAAGTCACCACACCCATGCTCAAAGCAGCCCAGACGGAACCCCAGAGCAAAATAGGACGGCGCCCCATGCGATCAATCATCACCAGCGCCAGGAAGGTAAAAAATAAGCCTATAGCACCAACCCACACGGTTTGCTGAAAGGCGCTTGCATCGCCACCGCCCACCTGCGAAAAAATAAATGGCATATAACCTAAAACAGCATTCATACCGCATAAAGATTGCAGCATGGCCGCACCAGCACCAATAAAAAGCGCGATACGCAACCTGGATTTAAACAACAAACCCAACTGCTCACTTATACTCAGCGAATGCTCAGCACCTTTTAAGTTGTCACAAATCTGATTAAATTGCTGGGCAACCATGTCAGCGGGTGCAATTTTGACAATTACCGCTTCCGCCTTATGCTTCTTACCATTCATCACCAGCCAACGCGGGCTCTCCGGAATCAAAAAGAGCAATAAAAACCAAACCAGCGCAGGTAAAATCTCCAACCCTAACATCCAACGCCAACTGGTCAGCTCGGTCAAACCAATCCAATTTGCCCAAGCCGGTTGCGAACTAATTACGGTCACTATGTAGAAATTTAATAGCTGCGCAATAAAAATCCCCACCACAATATTCATTTGATTCAGGCCCACCAATTTACCGCGCAAGTCTGGCGGAGCAATTTCACCAATGTACATTGACGCAAGCGTAAGCGAGGCAAAGGCTAAACCACCCAAAAAGCGCGCAGCAAAAAGCGTCTCAAAACTAACAGCAAATGCCGACCACAACGCAGAGATTAAATACAATGCAGCAATGAACAACAGGGTATTTTTACGCCCAAATCGCTCACAAAAATAACCCGCACAAAGAAGCGCAACAATTGACCCAAGCCCCGTAGAACCACCAACAATGGCACCCACTTGAAAAGCGGTTAAATTAAATTCAGCAATAATGTATTTAATGGTGCCGGAAATCAGCGCTATATCCAGGCCAAATACAAATCCACCCAGAGCCACAATAAAGGAAAAGAAAAATGCGTTTCTATTTGCTCTCTGCATATCTAATTACCACTCAATAGTTATTATTTGAACTGATCGCCCAGCCCATAAACACCGACTAAATCAACCTACCGCAAGGCTATCGCCGCCCTCCAATAGAACGACTTCAATTATTCTGGTGCATCCGGACAGATCTGCAGAACACACACCGCTTCGATAGAAACCATGACTTAAGTGTAACATGCGCCATTTTTGTTAACAATTAAATATATACATTAAAGAACTCACCTGTTAATCTTTGCAATACAGCCAATCAGTTAGTCAAATAAACATAATCATTGTAGGTGGATATGAAACTCACTCAACTAATTAGCATTGCAACCTATACCCTTATTTTAAGCGGCTGTGGCGGTGGCGGTGGCGGTGGCGGTGGCGGAACATCAAGCCCCCCAGCTTCAAGCAAAGCAAGTGTCAGCTCCATACAATCGTCCATAGCCGTTAGCAGTTCAGTCGCAAGTAGCAACACCAGCATATCGAGCACACTGAACAGCTCTGCCGCATCAGCTGACAGCAGGCCGAAAATCAGTTTTAATAGAGACATCAAACATATTGTTGGCGATATCGACAGTTTTGACCGGCGCAAATTTATCACCATTCACTCGTCCAACACCGAAGCCGACTGGTTTGGCTCAAACGCCCAAAGCTTGGGGGCCCCCAACGCCTCACCTGATCTGATTACCGAGGTCATGGAAGGGTATGATGTGTATTTCGGCCGCGATACCGGCGGCATCACCTGGCAACTCGGTGAACTCAATCAAGACCCCGCTCGCCCGGGTTTTATCAGCGAGAGTCACGCGCAAACCAAAGGTGGCGACGCACGCTGGGTGTATAGCAACAATGCCAACAGCGCCAAAATTCGTCAGTTTGAAAACCGTTTAACAGATATGATTATAGGTGCACAGCAACACCCCTTCTGGCCCGATGGTAAACTCACCCGCAAAGGCTGGGCACTCTCACAAACCGATACCCCAAGTGAACCTTTTGGAACCGCCACTGGCCACTACATGGGGCAGTATCTAGCGGAATACTTTAATAAAGGTGCAGGCGATTTATATGGCCAACCTAAGCCGCTTTATGTTGAGGTCATGAATGAACCTCTTTATGACCTAGTAGATGCCAGCGCATCACCAGTGCCAGTCGAAAAAGTATTTCAATTTCATAACACAGTGGCAGCAGAAATTCGCAAAACCAACAGCGATGTATTAATTGGCGGCTACACAGTGGCCTTTCCCGATTACGACAAAAATAATTTCCAGCAGTGGCTCAACCGCGACAAGGTTTTTATTGATATGGCCGGCGCCAATATGGATTTTTACTCCATCCATCTCTATGACTTCCCTGCGCACAATAATCGCGAGAAATATCGTCGCGGCAGCAACGTCGAGGCAACCCTCGATCTGCTCGAGCAATATGACACAATTAAATTTGGCAAGATCAAGCCCTTGGTGATATCCGAATATGGCGCCAGTGTTCATACAATGTTTTCTGATCCCTGGACCCCGCAGCGCGACGGATTACGCTTAATTGCACTCAATGGTCTATTGATGAGCTTTATAGAACGCCCTGAACATATCGCCAAAACAATTCCATTTATTCCCATCAAAGCGGAATGGGGTCGCCTTAATGGCATCCCCTACAATGATCGCCTCATGCGCCAACGCAAAGAAGCACCCGGCGAAACCGGTGACGAATGGGTTTTCACCGATATGATCAAGTTTTATCAACTGTGGTCAGACGTAAAAGGAACACGTATTGATATTTCCTCCAGCGATCCTGATCTGGTCGTCAATGCATATGCCGACAATCAGCAAGTGCATCTCATTATTAACAATTTGGAATTTAACGCCCAAGAATTCACGTTGAATGATTATTCGTTAAATAATCCTGCGTTTACCCATGCGACGATTAAACACTTTCATCTGGATAGCCAAAACGTGCCAGTCTTAAGCGAAACGGTTAGCGACAAGTTTCCGAGTGCACTAAGCGTTGGAGCTAACGGCACTATGATCATTACTATGCACTATGAAAGTGCAGTAGTAATCGATCAAACTAAAGTTGAACAGAAAACATATGCAACAAATTATTTGCAAGCAATTAAAACCAATAGTCCCCTTAACTTTGCGATAAGTGGCATCACTCCAGCAGCATTTGGAGAGGCTACATTACGCTTGGGTATAGGTAGGGATCACGGAAAATCTTTGCAGCCTAAAGTGACCATTAATGGCACCGAAGTAACTGTGCCAAAAGATTATCGAGGCTATGATCAATACCATCAAGGCAAAGGAAGGGAAAACTTTTTTGGTGTAATTGAAATCCCTGTGCCCTATTCAATCCTCAAAGCTAATAATCAGATTGAGGTGACCTTTGCGGATGATGGCGGCCACATAAGTTCAGCGGCAATAAGAGCATTTCACTACAGCCGAAACTTCACGCACTAAAAATTCTTTGTCGTGCCGTTTGCCATACTCACCTGAGTATGGCTTTTTTATTTTTTCACGGAAACATCAATTGTTTTGGCAATTTCTGGCAGTGGCGCAAAGTAGTATTCGTAGGCAGAATTCAAATTTGCATTTAATGGATTATTGAGCAAAAACATTCTTCGCTTGCTCAGCTGTATAAACTTCAAACTGGTCAGGAACTTTTTATCCCACAATGCTTGCAAACTTTTATCCTTATGAGCAGCCAGCAACCCCTGTTCAATCCTCGCCTTTAATATCTTATTCTGCGCGCTAAGGAAAAAAAATCGTGGCAACTTATAATAAAAATAAAAACTGTCATCAATAGTCAGATGCAGACCTGAATTGTTATGCAGATATTCATTCATAATCTGGCTAGCTCCCAAACAAAATAAATCTGCCCGACCAGAGGCAACCATACGGAATGAGCTTTTGTAAGCAGGCACCTCTAGCGTTTTAAAACCGTTGGCATGCAAAATTTTTGTATCAGCCCACTCAATGCCCTGCAAAATACGATACTGTTTGAGCTCTTCAGAAGCCTTAGTCGCTGCTACTGCTTGGGCTACACCCGGATTGACAAAACATACCCTATAACTCAAAACCCCTAAATCGACGGGAAACTCAATGAAAGTAATAGCAGCGCGCTCGACTCCATCATAACTATCTTCAATAACCAAATTTGGATATTCACTACTTGCAATCGCTTGTTTCGCTCTAAGCCGATTAACCCCCTTAGGCAAAGGCTGAAGCTCATAGTCACCATGGCTAGCCCGAGTTTTTTCAAGAACCAAGGTCAGTAGTTCAATCGTATAGTTTTCGTATTGATCTATAGGCGTGGTGGGAATACGATAATTAACGACCTGCGTACCCGAGCAGCTGCAAGAGGCTCCCACTCCGGACAGGAATAGAATTCCTACTATGTGGCGCAGATGTAAGCACACGACTCTCCTCCCGCTGAATACTCTATTAACCGGCAACATATCTTATACATAAGATTAGATCATAGTTCACTAAACGGGTAAGCATCGCCCGAACACCCGGATTATCTAAAACAACCCACGCCAGTTTTGTTAACATTTTACAAACTATTTCCAAGTCTATAGAATAGAAGGCAGTCCTCAATCCTGCCCCAAATAAGCGAATAGGCGATGAAAAGAATTGTGATTATTGGCGAAAGTATGCTGGAACTAAGCCCCGCTAGCCCAGAGTTATGGCAGCAATCATTTGCCGGAGATGTGCACAGTTTGGCGGTTTATTTAAAACGTTGCGCACCTGAAGCAATACAAGTTTCGTTTATGAGCGCGGTCGGGGTGGATACCATTAGCGCTGAACTAATATCTAACTTGCAACAAGAGGATATAGATACCTCTCTGATCTATAAGCACCCGGATAAAACCTTGGGGCTTTATGTGATCAACAATACCCCCAGTGGCGAGCGCAGCTTTCAGTATTGGCGAAATGACTCAGCCGCAAAACACGTTATGCATCTGCATCACGCGCAATCTTCAACCGCTTTCCCTGCTCCCGATCAAGTGTTTTTTTCGGGTATTTCTCTGGCTATTCTAGATAAGAACAGTCGCACCCTTTTTTGGGATTTTATTCACCGATTAAAACAACAGGGCACGCAAGTCATTTTTGACCCTAATTATCGCGCAAAATTATGGTCGTCTATCGAGGATTGTAAAGAGCAATACGAATTCGCATTTCATGCAAGCAATTTGGTTTTACCAAGTTTGGAAGATTTCACCAATCTTTATCAGCTAGACTCCGCAATCGCGGTCAGCCAATTTTTAAGTGCTTATGATATTGATGAAATTATTATTAAAGATGGCCCTGCCCCTATTATTTATCAGTCAGGCCTAGAACATTTGGAAATCGCGATAGAGCCGATCACTCAGGTTATAGATACAACAGCAGCAGGCGATTCGTTTAATGGAAGCTATCTCGCGGCGCGAGCACGCGGGCTAAATCCGGAAAATTCTATTCGCTTTGCAGCAAAAATATCTGCACTGGTGATTCAACACAAAGGGGCCATTCTTAATCGCGACCTATTCATGCGCCACCTCAGCAAATCAGCTCAATAGCATCGCCTTTTACCGCTACTTTTTCGCCTCACATTCAAGTAAAAAAGCTCCAGTTCATCTGGAGCTTTTACCAAGCAGATCACAAATAAAACAATTATAAATCCTCGTATTTTTTCAATCCAATCATTGCGAACAGCAACACAAAATAATTCCATCATAAGCATAAACTTAATCTGTTAGCGGGCTCCGCTACACCTATTCAAACACACCCATCTACTATCATATTTAGTTAAAAGGAGATAAACATGAATAAAATAAAATTTTGTTTTTCTATTTCGGCATTATTGTTTTCAAGTACATTATTGGCACAGGATCAGTGCAACACTACAAGTGAGTGTAAAAATACCTACGGCAGTTCCGCCACAGATTGTGCCAACAGCAAATCCAGCCTTAGTATTTGCATGTGCGGCACACTGCGCTGCGACAGTTTTGGCCAACCCACCATTAGCTATATCAATGTCCCAGCCAAAATTCAGGCAGAAGATTTTTTAACAGCGTTTGATACAACACCCGGCAATCAAGGCGGGCAAGGACAATCCGGCAATGTCGATATTCAAACGACAAGCGATACCGGCGGAGGCCTAAACGTCGGCTGGATTAGTAGTGGCGAATGGCTGGAATACCCCATTAATATCACTAGTGGAGGCGAATACCAGCTTCAACTCCGCATTGCAGCGCCCAACGCTTCCGGCACACTCAGTATCGATATTGATGGAGCTCTATTTGGTAGTACGCTGACCATTCCAAACACTGGTGGATGGCAAAACTGGCAAACAATCAGCTCGGCAAAAAAAAATCTGTCCGCAGGCAAACAAATGCTGCGTTTAAATATGCTCACAGGCGAATTCAACATCAATTGGATCGACATTAAAAAAGTAGAACCAGACACCAACAATCCACCAGTTGATAATGTCATTCTCGGAAAATTTAATACAACCAAGGACCTATTACTCGCACACTTCGATCAAAAACCTGATCTAGATGATGTGCACGCAGTTGCTGCCCTTGCCACCATGTTGCGTGACTCACGCTTTAAGAATGTGAAATACCATGCAGTAGCCGGAACTATAGGCACTCAAGGTGGCCGCTATATAGATGCCCCCCAACTTTTTAACTTGGCGTTTGGAAGTAATTGGTCTAACGCTTCTACCAATTGGAACACTGCCGTTAATAACGTCACGCAAAAAGCACTAGCAACCTTAAATGCCGGTGGCGATATTTGGGTACAAGAAGCCGGGCAATCGGATTTTACCGCCGATGTGCTTAGAGCCATTCAGCAGGCTAACCCCGGCATTAATTTGAAAACGCGTTTTCATGTTGTACAACACAGCAACTGGAACGAGGAAATGACAACACCCGCCGATTTAACCTATGTGAAAAATGCCGCGCAATACAACAAAATTGCTGATGGGAATTCGGTTGGAAATGGTACTCCAGGATTCAAAACAAATGATGCCAGTGACTGGGCGAAGGTAAAAGCCAATATTAATGTTGGCCAACTCTGGATAGAAGCCCAACGAATCGCAAACCTGAATAACAGTTCAAGTGGATATGAAAACCCAGCAATCAAAGCGGGAGGATTTGACTTTTCAGACTGCGCTGAAAATGCATGGATCTTTGGGTTTCTAACACTAAGAGACACAAAAGCATTTTTTAACGAGTTTCTTTCGAACAATGTTGCCGCATCAAGTAAGCCATCATTTCCTCACATTAAATCTGGCACCTCTTCAGAATTAGCTTCATTAAATTGGGAGCTAGTTGAAAACATGTCTGACGAGTTCAATGACACCACATTGGATAGTACAAAATGGCAAGCTGAACCCAAGGGAAATGGTTGGGTATGGGATGGTAGAGCGCCAGGTTTATTCACTACCGATAACATAACCCTTAGCCAAGGATCATTGAATGTTGAGGTGAGCGAACTCAATCAACCTATTATTAAAAATGGAAAAACATTTTTATATAAAGGAGCGATTATTCGATCTCTCAACCCCGGTCAAGTCGGTTGGTATTACGAAGCTCGTATGAAAGCCAATGCAACCGAAATGTCATCGACTTTCTGGCTAATGACCAAAGAGACAGATAAAACCTCCGAGAAAAAACTTGAGCTTGATATTCAAGAGTGCGTTGGTAAAGTTTCCCCTTCTGCAGCCAACTGGGTAAATGGGTGGGATAAAATATTCCATTCAAACGCAATTCATCGCACCAATGCCTACAACCCTACTCAAGTACAAATTCAAGGGCAAAGCTCATTAACAGAAAAAAATCACTCTCGTTATTTCACCTATGCCGCCTGGTGGAAATCACCAACAGAAATACGCTTTTACCTTGATGGAGAATATAAATATTCAATCACCCCATCAGTGGATTGGAATGTTCCTGCATTTTATCAAATGGCAATAGAGACATACGATTGGAATCCAGTCCCATCAGATGGCGGCTTAGTTAAAGCGGGCAGCAAAGAAGAGCGTACGACTCGCTATGATTGGATTAGAACTTGGAAAATCAAAAGTTAGTTTTTCTTTTTCACATATTGATGAAGCCTATAGAAATAGGCTTGCTAATTTTTTCAGAAAACTGCTTAAAGCCCCTAAAAAATGTTAAGCCAAAGCTTCTATTTCTGTTTTAGAAACCAATAAATAATAAAATAAATAATCTAAACAAACTAATGACACTTTTAACTAGTTATGAAAGTGTCATTTTTTAAAAGCGGGCATAAACAACTGGCATTAACTCAAACAGCCCAATCAAGCTGATGTCAAATTTCTGATATTTTTTCACCTTATCTGTGTATTAGTCACAAGACCTCCGCTCTATCATAAAAGTCATCAATGATCGCTTGGAGACGCCCACTATGAGCAAGTGCCCGTTTAATCACACTGGTATTCCCGACCCATTTGAGCAAGCTCGCACTGAGCAAGGTGTTGGTTTTGTTGATGATCAAAATGACCCGGTGATGATGGTGCTGCGCCATAAAGATTTACGCAAATGTGCGCACGACTGGAAAACCTTTAGCTCTGCCGCCACACCCGGCAGAATTGTGGTGCCGTCCGAAGTCAATATTCGCGATATTCGCCAGGTTCCCTTTGAAGTAGACCCACCCCTGCACGGCGATTACCGTGCTTTTTTAGAGCCTTGGTTTAAACGGCCACTTGAAGAAACTTATCGCCAAGCTTTGCGCCAACAAATTTCAGCATTGATACAGGAGTCGCTGCAAAAGAATTCCATTGAAGCCATTTACGATTTTGCGCTGCCGCTACAATCTCGCGCCTTAACCCTACTGCTCAATATTCCCTATGCAGAAGCGGAGGTATTTATAAGCTGGGGAACCCACGTATTTCGCAGTGAAGATAATCCATTAGATGGCAGCAAAGCCCAGGTACTTTATAACTATATTGATAAAAAAATCGCCGAGGCAGAAAAATCGCCCGGCGACGATATTTTTTCAGTGTTATTAGCCTCTGAAGTGCAAGGCAGAAAATTAACTCACGATGAAATTAAAGGCATCATTGTGCTCACCTTTGCTGGCGGCCGCGACACAGTAATCAATATGGTCACCAATACTCTCGCTTATTTGGGTGAAAACCCCGAATCCCTGACGCGTTTACGCAAAGAACCTGAAATTCATAACCGGGCGATTGAAGAACTCATACGTTATTTCTCTCCCCTCACCCATATGGGAAGAGTTGCGACTAAAGACAATGAAGTTTGTGGCCATGGAGTCAAAAACGATACCCGAATTTCACTCTGTTGGGCCTCCGCCAACCGAGACGCATCAGTCTTTGAAAACCCTAACGAGGTAGTGTTGGATCGAAAATTAAATCCACATGTTGGTTTTGGTTTTAGTCATCATAATTGCCTTGGGGCAACACACGCACGGGTAATCATGCAAATTCTATTGGATGAGCTGTGCCAACAAGTCGATAAAATTACCTTGGGCGATGCACAAGAAAATATTGAAAATTGGGGAGAATTTCAGCGCAAGGTAGGCTACCACAAGTTACATCTTAAATTATCAAAATAATTTCTGATTTGAACAATTATTGAATCCAACATTATTACGCGAGACAACAAAATGGCAAAAATTACGTTTATTACCCCTAATAAAGACAGCATCACGTTGGAAGCAACTTCCGGCAGCGCAATGGAACTGGCGGTTAACAATGGAGTTCCAGGTATTGGTGGCGACTGTGGTGGCGTCTGCTCCTGTGCAACTTGCCATGTTTATGTTTCAGCCGAGCATGCCAGTAAATTAGCCGCTGCCAGTGACATTGAGAAAGACATGTTGGAGCTGGACGACAATGCAAGTGAGTTCAGCCGTTTGTGTTGCCAAATTGAAATCACCCCTCAGGTAGATGGCTTGGTACTCGAAGTTGTTGGCTAATCCAAGCAACAACATTCAAACGATCATCAACAATTATTTGTGGGTTAAAGGCTATGACTAAGCATCCGCTTACAACACCAACTTGTATTATCGTCGGCGCCAGTCACGCTGGTGTTAACGCTGCCTTTGCACTGCGCAAAGAGGGCTGGGCAGGGAAAATCATCCTAATCGATAGCGACCCTAGGCTTCCCTATCACCGCCCACCACTGTCAAAAGCTTATATCACCAGCGATGATCCAATCGAAAAACTGGCGCTCAAACCAGAAGCCAGTTACACGCAAGATGACATCGAATTATTGCTGGGTGTTAGAGTCACCCAGCTGGATGCCAAGGCAAAAAAAGTCTCTATCCGTAGTGGCGATGAACTCTATTACGACAAATTAATTCTCGCGACCGGCGCAAGCCCTATAGTGCCGGCGATTAGTGGCTTGACTGATGCGCACAATCTGTTTTTTATGCGTAATCTGGAAGATAGCATTGCTATCAAGACCGCAATTCACAACAGCTCAAACAAACGTGTTGTGATTATTGGCGGTGGCTATATAGGCTTGGAAACGGCGGCCTCGTTAAAAAAAATGGGCGCATCCGTCTTGGTACTAGAGCGCGAAAATCGTATTCTCGCCCGTGTCACTGCACCGGAAATGTCGGCATTCTTTTTACAATTGCACGAGTCTCATGGTGTAAACATTATTACCGATAAAAATGTCAGCGCCATTACCACTGACGCGGGTGTTAATAATGTAATCACCACTGACGGCGCGGAATATCCAGCCGATATTATTATTGTGGGTGTCGGGGTGCGAGTAAATAAAACTCTCGCTGAACAAGCGGGTTTAACCATAGAAAATGGTATTTGTGTCAACGCACAGGCGCGCACCAGCGATGAAAACATCTATGCCATTGGCGACTGCACCTATCACTTTAACCCGCACTATCAACGCTACATACGTTTGGAGTCGGTACAAAACGCGGTCGATCAAGCCAAAATTGCGGCCTTAGCTATTTGCGACAAAGGGCAAGATTACAATGCCCTACCCTGGTTTTGGTCAGATCAGTACGATGTAAAATTACAGATGGTGGGGCTTTCAACCGGTTATGACCAAGTCATAATTCGACACGAAAACACCACTGAACAAAAATTTTCCACTTGGTATTTTGCAGGCGATGAAATGCTAGCTGTAGATGCGGTCAACAATGCCAAAGCTTATGTAATGGGTACAAAAATAATCAAAGCCAAAATGCGGATCAACAAAACCGCGCTGGCAGATAGCAACTGTGAATTGACGTTAGATCAATTGCAATAAACTTCTGCACCACCAATACAATATGGCCGCTCAATGTAGCAATACAGAGCGGCCATATTGATCTTTATTTAATGTACCACTGCGGTTTTTGCGCATCCTTCAGGTTTTCTTGGTAGAGCGCCTCATAAAAACTATTTCGTCTTTTTTCGTAAGCCTCGCTTTGCAAAAGCACATTGCGTTGATTATTTTTATTCCAATCATTCCAAAGTTTAGCTAGCTTTTTTTCTTGCTTCGGTCTTTTGCCGAGAATATTGTGCTGCTCACTCGGATCTTTAACCATATCAAAAAAAGCGAGACCTAAATTTGGCAGTGGCTGGTTTAAATATTTTTCTGTTTGCGTGCGCACTGCCCATAAATTATCGGCTTCTTCCATACGCCAAAATAAAGCTTTGTGCGGCGATTGTTTACTTTTACCGGTAACGTAAGCAGTGAGATCTACACCATCAAGTTTGGCGTCTTTAGTATTAGCGCCCGCCAGAGCTAAAGAAGTGGCGGCAATATCCAAGGCGGAAACCAATCCGTTTAAACGTTTACCTTTGGTGATTTTTTTGGGCCAGTGAGCAATAAAAGGTACATGCACTCCGCCTTCAGTAAGCGCTACCTTACCGAAACGGAAAGGGCTGTTATCGGCCCAGGTATAGTCAGGCCACCATGAGTAAGGATAAAGCCCACCGTTATCGCTCAAGAAAAAAATGAGCGTATTGTCCAGCTCACCGCTTTTATCCAAAGCGTCGATCAGCATACCAATACCTTCATCCATCGCATCCACCATAGCGGCATAGGTGCGGCGTTTTTCGTCTTTAATATGCGCGTATTTATCAAGATAATTTTGTGGCGCCTGGAGCGGTGCGTGAGGCGCGTTGTAACTCATATAAATAAAAAATGGCGCCTGTTCTTTGCTGGTGCGTTCAATATAACGCGCTGCATCGCGGCTTAAGGCTGTGGTTAAGTATTCGTCAAATTCAGCAACACCTTTGTTGCGCATAATGGGTAGCAGATAGCCGCCAGCCCCCAAATGAACCTCTCCGGGCATATAATTATGACCGCCATCCAAAAACCCATAAAAATAATCAAAACCGCGCTCATTAGGTTGAAAGTGTGGCGCGCCACCTAAATGCCATTTACCAAACACCGCCGTTTTATAACCGACTTCTTGCAAGCGAGCTGGAAAGGTTTTTTCTGTTAGTGGTAACCCCATGTGTTTGTCGTCGGGGGAATAACTCACATTATTTTCCATACCAAAGCGCGCTTGATATCGCCCAGTGATTAGACCCGCACGGGACGGCCCGCAATAGGGATGAGTGACGTAGCCGTTTTCAAAAACCACACCCTCATTGGCAAGTGCATCAAGACGCGGTGTTTTTATTTCTGTTTGGCCATTGGTAAATCCAACATCGTTATAGCCCAAATCATCAGCCAATATCACTACAATATTTGGGCGTTTATCCGCACCCAATGCGCTACAACTAATCACCATCATAAATGCGGCTTGCATAAACCGCTGGCTTAGTTTCATCATTTTAATACTCCTGCTTATCACGGGTTTTACATTAATGTTGTTATTCTGGTTTATGCCAGTAATCATCCATACGTTTAATTACAGTGCCTAGAAATTCGGGTTTTAGTTGCCACGCCGGGCGATCCAGCGTTAATTCCCATGCAAACAACTGACGATAAAGCTCGTTTACTTTGGTTGGATTTTCTAGGGCCAGATTGGTTAACTCGGACGGATCTTTGGCGATGTTGTATAGCTCCGCTTGGCGATCCGGAAAGCGCAGTAACTTCCAATCGCCCTGCCTCAAAGCTGCTATCGGCCCCTCACGCCAAAATAAATTTTTGTGTGGCGACTGAATATTTTTCCCTTGTAAAAAGGGTTTAAGGTCTACACCGTCCAAACCTTTAGCCTGACGCACATCGCCTCCGGTGGCGGCATAAAAAGTGGGTAATAAATCCAGAGTGGAAACCATAGGGTCATAACTACTACCGGGCTTAGTTACACCCGGCCAGCGCATAATCATTGGCACCCGAATACCGCCTTCTAGCAGATTGGCCTTGGTGCCACTTAAGGGAAGATTGATCGAGCTATTGTGATCGCTAGGCCCGCCGTTATCGTTGGTAAATATCACCAGCGTGTTCTCACTTAAGCCTTCCTGTTGCAGTGTTTGCAATACTCGCCCTATAGCTCTATCCATATTTAACATCATGGCAGCATAGATTTTTCGCTCCCCGGTAAGATGAGGAAATTGGTCGAGATCGCTCTTCTCTGCCTCCATCGGATAATGAGGTGCAGACAGCGATAGAAAAGTAAAAAAAGGTTGGTGTTTATTGCGCTTAATAAACTCGATAGCCTCATTCGCTAGCGCATCAGTCAGGTAGAGTGGGCTTTCACCGTAACTATTAAAATTGCGCTCTAAAAAATCTTCCAGGCGCGAACTGGGGTGTGTTTGAGTAAAGGGAAAATAACTGCGCGCTCCGCCGCGAAAACCAAAAAATTCATCGAATCCCCGCTTGAGCGGATGAAATTTATCCTCATTGCCTTGATGCCACTTACCTATAAGACTGGTGCGGTAACCCCGTTCAGCCAAATAGTTAGCCATAGTGAGCTGATCCAAACGCATACCCATATCATCGCCAGTGGCGCCTGAGCTGCTCATATAACCCGGCACATTGTTTTCTTCAAAACCAAAACGTTGCGGATATTTACCGGTGAGTAATCCAGCGCGCGAGGGACCGCAAACCGAGGCACTGACATAGGCCTGTTTAAATACCACTCCCTCTTGCGCTAATTGATCCAAATTTGGAGTGGGAATTTCGGTGCTGCCCTGAAAGCCAAAATCGGCATAACCGGCATCGTCAGAAAGAATAAAAATGATATTGGGTTTTGCCGGTTCGGCGCCATAACAGACCCAAGCACTACAGATGAGTAATGCTAAGCAAAGGTAAGAGAGGTAGTTGTGAATAGAATTGCGCTGATTTTTATGCATGGTATTTGGCTCGCAACAAAGGACTAATCATTATTAATAGCTTAATCATTAGTTCAAAACTCGGCCTTCAAAATCCTGCACCACATCCTTCAAAATCCTGAACAAATACTTAATCAATTGATTAATAAGAATTAATTAATTGATTAGGGAAAAATTCTATGCACCAAATTGATTTGCTTGAGTTGACTGATGTTTTTTTTGAAAATCAACCGGTGCTTGCCCGGTTTCCTTTTTGAACACAGTGCTGAAATAATTTGCACTGTTAAAACCGACATCAAAGGCAGTAGCCGTGACGGACTGGAGTAGAAGTAATTTTTTTGCTTGATTAATGCGAGTGCTGACTAAATACTGATTCAAGGTTTGCCCCGTATTTTTTTTGAACACCCGCGTAAGATAAGACGGACTAACATTGAATTCTTGCGCGATACGCGCCACATCAATTTCATCGCGATAATGTTGAATGATAAAGGCTTGCGCGCGTGCAGCAACTGAATGTTCCTGCTCTTTGGGCAACTGAGTAATCAGTTTGGAAAACGCTAGGGCTTCATCCGCAACAATCGCACGCACTGCGACTAAATCACCGCTATTTTCAAGCGCTTGGTTGCGCTCTAGATTGCGCGCCAAAAGATGATCGAGATTGCCACCGGCCTCAATCCCTAAGCCCGTTAGACGATCGATAGTTTCGCGTACTTTAAGTTTATAAAGCGCAAGATTGCCGCGAGTGCTGGCCTCCAACTGCCCCAATAAGATATCGATATCTTGCTTTGAAGCACTTTTTCCCGAACCAATTAATAACTGCAGCTCCTCTTGCAATAACTCGGCTCGCCCTTTGGTGTAGCGAATATCTTGATACACTGCCCAGCACCAACAGCAAGTGGTCACTATAGCACCAAGGTAAAGCAACCAATAGGCTTGCTGAAACAAAGTAGTCGCACCATGAAACAGCCCGAAGCTAATACTACCCGCCAAAAAACTGAGGGCTACGGGGCTGCGCCGCCCTTGGAGCTGCTGGTAGAGCAAATAGCAACAGGGTGCGATAAGTGCGAGCAGGATGTAAAACGTTAAACTCCATTCAGCGAGCTTAACACTCGGAGTAAACGGTAGCAGCGCAGTAAACCCATCAGTCACGAACAGCTGCCCCGTAGTCGCATCCATTATGACAATGTAACCACCGCTCGCGAGCAAACCCCACGAATACAGCAGCACTTGGCAGCGCCTGGTTACAGGCGTTCCAGTTTGTGATGCCGTGGCAATCATCATTGAAGGTATGCCCAACGCAAATAACACCAATACGCGAAAAAATAAAATCCCTAATTGTGAATCGGTCTCAGAAAAATTTTGCAGCGCTTTGCCCAACAGATAAATAACATAACAAACGAGATAACAAACATGAAATCCATAACCCGATAAAACTCGCCGACTCACCAATGAAAAATAGATCAGCACCACTAGTATCAGTTGTGCTGATAATATCGGAAGCAAAATAAAAAGAATGGCATCAAGGGGAATATCAAACATTAGCATTACAACTTTCCTGAAAAACAAATACATGGTAGAGCATCTACACAGGTGAAAATATTAACGTGATCGTTTTATCCCTGCAGTAAAATGGGGCTTACCAATAATAAAATGCATAAGCATCTTACGCTCTAGCTATACCTTACCTCTTGCCTAAGTCTACTCCATACAGGATCAGGGGAGCTCCCGCATAAAAATATAAATTTTTCATAAAATTATGTGTCAACTGAGCAGAGCCAACACACTAAGGTAAGTATTCGCTATTCGAAATAGTGCATTTGTGAAGATTTATGCCATGAACCTGCGTTCATCGCCTCCATGATAAGTCTAACAATAGGGTTTAAGCTCAATTAATTCAGTTACTATATTTTTATATTAATGCGAGGTTAACCGGTGGTTAAAAAAAGTTTTTTTACTATAAATATGCTGGTAGTTGTATTGGCATCATCAACAGTACTCGCCCAAGAAAGTCAGTTAGATCTTAAAAAGTGGAAGCTTGAATGGAGCGACGAATTTAATTATAAAAACTCGGATTTGGAGAATAATTGGATCAGTCAGAATGGTGCAACTGAAAATGAGTGGGTGTTGAGTAGCCGCTGGCGTGAAAACGCAGTGGTGAAAAATGGCGTACTTGAATTACTGAGTAAAAAAGAGACTCGTGCAGAATCGCAGCCCTGGACCACGGGAAACATTTGGAGCAAACGAACTTTCCACTATGGGTATTTTGAGGCGCGTTATAAATATGCCGGTGCCTACGGTACGAATAATTCATTTTGGTTATGGCCGAAACAAGGGGTTGCGGCAGGACAAAAGGCTTGTGAAATCGACATTAATGAAGGCCATTATCCCAACATCATTAATACCAATGTGCACAATTGGACCGATACCTATACCCTGCCAAATGGTCAGGTAAGCCATGATGACAATCAATTACACCACTCTTTAGATGGCGAGCCTGGACACAACATTGTGCTAAAGACTCCGATCAAAACAACCAAAATTCGTCTGCGTAGCACTAGCCCAGAATCAATACACATTCATGAATTTCAAGTATTCCCCCCTGCGACCAAATATCCCGATGTAATGAGCCCATTGGACTCAACAAGTGTTACAAATTATGCGCTTGCCAAAGATGCCAATCTCAAAACCAGTGGTGTATTCGATAAGCTCCCCTCAAAAGAAAGCTTTGCAATTGATAATCGCCTAGATACACGTTGGGTGTCTGGCAAGCATGGTCTCAAATGGTTGGAGCTAAGTTGGGATGCCCCTAAGGAAATTGGAGCGATCCAATTCGCCAATGGTTGGCTGCAAGAAAGCGGTCCGTCACTAGGAAAATACCGAAATTTAATTACCGACTATACGATTGAATATTTTGACGGAAAAAAATGGGAGCTTATCAGCCAGTATGATGCCGCCGATGTTGCTGACTACTCTAGTGATTGGCACACCTACGGCATGGCGTGGGACCAAGATTATTTCCATTTTTATATGGATGGAAAATTGTATTACAGCATGCGCAATGATGTTTGCTTCAGTGAGCAGACAATACTATTTAGCTTGGCTATTTTAAAAGCTGAAATAGCCGGGCCCGTTACCGACGCCATCAATAGTACAAGTATGAAAATTGATTATGTGCGCTATTACACACGTAAAAAATAATTTACTTATGCGATCTCTCTGCCGAGGGAGATCCTAGTGGGGATGAATCAGTGAGAATAATAAAATGGGTGTAATTGATTTAAGTGTCATTGCCATATTTACGTTTATTGTAGTGTCTTGTGGCCTTAGTTTTTCCGGTGCAGGGAAAAGCCTCAGTGGTTTTTTCTCCGCCGGTGGCGCGCTGCCCTGGTGGATGAGTGGCTTATCGCTATTCATGAGTTTTTTTTCCGCAGGTACCTTTGTTGTTTGGGGTTCTATCGCCTATAGCTACGGATGGGTAGCCATCACCATTCAATGGACTATGTGTATAGCTGGGCTTTTAATTGGATTTTTTATCGCAGGAAAATGGCAGGCGACTCAGGTCTTAACAGCAGCCGAATTTATTAAAATTCGGCTTGGTTTAAGAGTGCAAAAAGTATATACGGTAACATTTTTAATTATTAGCACATTTTCTACCGGAACATTTTTATATCCTGTCGCTAAAATTGTACAAGTATCTACAGGCATTCAGATCACTGAAACCATTATTATTTTAGGGCTAATTATTCTCGCTTATACTGCAGTGGGTGGTTTGTGGGCCGTCATTGTGACCGACATTTTACAGTTTGTAGTGCTGACGGCGGCGGTGTTAATTGTAGTGCCCTTAGCGCTTGATCGTATTGGCGGATTAAATGAATTTATTCAACAGGCGCCAGAGGATTTTTTTGCACCTGTTGCGGGCGAATTTACTTGGTCATTCATCTTTGCATTTGGATTATTTAATTTATTTTTTATTGCTGGGAACTGGGCCTACATTCAACGTTTCACCTGTGTATCCACACCTAAAGACGCAAAAAAAGTAGCCTGGTTATTTGCCGCGCTCTACTTGGTTAGCCCCTTAATTTGGATGATCGCGCCTATGGTTTATCGTTTGATAAATCCTAATTTATCCATTAGCGAAGCCGAGGGAGCTTACCTATTGATGTGCCAAGAAGTTTTACCGGCAGGCATGTTAGGGTTAATTGTTGCAGGTATGGTTTTCGCAACCTCAAGCTCAATCAATACTGCACTAAATATTACTGCGGGTGTAATAACCAATGATGTGTACCGTATTCTTAGACCCAAATCATCAGAAAGTCATTTAGTATTTGTAGGCCGATTAGCCACTGTTTTATTAGGGTTTGGCACCATTACAGTTGCACTACTGGTGCCCTTTTTAGGCGGTGTGGTAAATGTAGTTATGACCATGGCAGCACTAACGGGAGGCGCATTATTTTTGCCTCCGGTATGGTTGTTATTCTCTCGTTTTCAAACTGGCACGAGCATTTTGGCAACTACATTCATTAGCTTATCTGTCAATATCTTTTTTAAATTTATATCCCCCACTCTGTTCAATATCACCTTAAATCGCACCGAAGAGATGTTATTAGGCGTGCTCTTGCCTGCGCTCCTACTAGCTATATTTGAATGGCGGCTTAGAGTGCGTGGCCACGAAGCGCCTGGGCATAAAAAAATAGGCGAATTTTCAGCTGAAAAAATTCATGAAAAAAACTCCTCCAACTTAGAAACAAAAAACACAACTGAAAATAACCGCGGTATTCGGGTGATTGCTATTGGAATTTCCGCCGTGGGTTTAACGATGTTTATTTTAGGTGTAACAGCTGAAACTGGCACCCTTATTATTACCACCATGGGCTTAGCTATTACTGCAATTGCTCTGATACTTTTAGGTAAAGATAAATTGTTTTCAAGGAGCAATTAATGAGCGACCAAGATTCTGGCGGATTTCCATGGGACATTCCTCAACAGCGCCCTAAGCGTGAGTTAAGTGCCGCAATGAGTAGACTCTATGATAATTACCAAAGCCCTCGCCCAGAGGACAATGATCTATTCAGCAGTTTTAAATATACGCGAATAGAAGGTTTTGATTACCAAGGTGATACAGGGAGAGTTTCTCGTCGAGACCCCTCTAAAATCATTAAACACAATGAAATTTTTTATGTTTGGTATACCAAACGTCACACCATCGCAGCACCCCAAGGGCCGCTTAAATGTAGCGATGAAATTCCATCAACAGATTGGGATTTAGCAGAAATATGGTACGCGACAAGCAAAGATGGCTTTAGTTGGCAAGAACAAGGAGTGGCAATCAAACGCCCACAAAAACCTGAGCTTGGCTGGCGCTCCGTGAGCACTCCTGACATTCTAATTTGGAAGGGTAGATTCTATCTTTATTATCAGGCGTTCATGGAAGCAAGTGGACTTAAGGGTGATCACTGCCCGGTAACCATGTCGATGTCTGATTCACCCAATGGCCCCTGGCAAGCCTGCGGCAATGTGGTGGTACCTAATGGTGCACCCGGTGAGTGGGATCAATACTCCATTCATGATCCTTATTTACTTATCTATAACAATAAAATTCATCTTTATTACAAAGCCGCCTTTGGTGATAGGCCTGAATATTTAGTGGCTAATGGTTTGGCTATCGCAGAATCACCATTGGGACCCTTTAAAAAACACGCCTTAAACCCCGTATTAAATTCAGGGCATGAAACATGTTTTTTCCCCTTTAAAAAAGGCATTGCTGCCTTAGCTACACGCAATGGCAATGAAAACAATACGATTCAATATGCAGAAGATGGCGTGAACTTTAGCTTAGCGGCTGTCAGCTCTTTAATGCCGATTGCAGCAGGCCCCTATGTGCCAGATGCGTTTGATGACTCCGGTAATGGGCAAGGCATCCGCTGGGGGCTAGCGCATTTTTGCGACAAAGAAAAACCTGATAAAAAATTCAGTTTTCTCGGCAGATTTGATTGTAATTTAATACCTGGCAGTAATAACACTGACATGAAGGAAACAGATCTGGTGCATAAACCTGAGGTATATTTCTATCAGTGCCTAAGCCCCGATCAAATAAAAGCTAGAAAATCCAATCCATAATTTAAATTTTAAAACATAGAATTTTCAGAGTACCTTCATGATTACTACACCCTTTAGTTCAACATCACGTTTAAACAAAGAAATAGTTATTAATACCGACTTAGTGATTGCAGGTGGTGGTTTAGCGGGAGTTTGTGCAGCTATAACTGCAGCGCGCGCGGGCAGCCGTGTAGTATTAGTACAAGATCGTCCTGTGCTCGGTGGCAATGCCTCTTCCGAAGTTAGACTCTGGGCCCTCGGTGCCACCTCTCACATGGGCAATAATAATCGCTGGTCGCGTGAGGGAGGTGTAATTGATGAGATCATGCTTGACAACTTAAAACAAAATCAACTGGGTAATGCGCTAATTTTTGATAGTATTTTGTTAAATAAAGTTGCCGCTGAAGCTAATATCACTCTGCTGTTAAACACTGCAGTATTTCAAGTAAATAAAACCTTAGCTACGCACATAGACAGCGTTTTAGCCTTTTGTAGCCAAAACTCTACTCAATACCATATTAATGCCCCGTTATTTTGTGACGCAAGCGGTGATGGCATACTGGCTTTTAATGCCGGTGCAAGTTTTCGTATGGGTGCAGAGTCTTGCGATGAGTTTGGCGAACTCATGGCGCCTAAAAATGAAAGTACCGACTTACTCGGTCATTCGTTATTTTTTTACAGTAAAAAATTAGACCGCCCAGTGGTATTCACCAAACCTGACTTTGCTTATAGCCACGAAGAAATTGCCGCTATTCCTCGCTGCAAAAATATTAATGGCAATGATTCCGGTTGTAAGTTTTGGTGGTTAGAATTTGGCGGCGTGCTTGATACTATCTACCAAAGTGAAGATATAAAGTGGGAGCTTTGGAAAATTGTTTATGGCATTTGGGATTACATAAAAAATAGCGGAAAATTTGAAGACGTAGAAAACTTAACCTTAGAATGGGTGGGCACTATTCCGGGCAAGCGCGAAAGTAGGCGTTTCGAAGGGCATTACATGCTGAAGCAACAGGATATTGTTACGCAACACATTTTCGACGATGCAGTTTCTTACGGCGGCTGGGCGATTGATTTACATCCAGCCGAAGGCATCTATAGCGATAAGCCTGCATGCTCGCAATTTCACTCTAAAGGGGTTTATCAAATTCCCTATCGTTGTTTTGTGAGTCGTGATATTGATAATCTATTTTTAGCGGGACGCATTATCAGTGCAAGCCATATGGCTTTTGGATCAACTCGCGTAATGATTACCTGTGCCCATGGTGGTCAGGCGGTTGGCGAGGCTGCTGCATTTTGCCGTGAATTAAATTGCAAACCTGCTGCACTACTTGCGCCTAAACACATGCAAGAACTTCAGCAACGCTTGAATCTTAATGGGCAGTCAATCCCCCTGATCCCCATAACACCCTCCCTTTTAATGCAAAATGCCAAGATTAAAGCCAGCTCCACTTTCGAATTAAATAATTTACCTGCTAATGGTGACTTCAAAACATTAGACCAAAGTTTGGCGCAATTACTCCCATTGAACGCAGGCCCGGTGCCAAAGATAAATATCGATGTCCGCGCACAAATGGAAAGCATTTTGATATGCGAGTTACGTATAAGCAGCAAAATCGGAAACTACACACCCGATATTTTAGTGGAACGAATTGAGCTTTCACTTGCACCAGGCGAACAAAATATCAACATACAATTTATGGCTGAATTAAGTCAGCAACAATATGGGTTTTTATGTTTTATGCGCAATGACACCGCAAGTCTGGCGTTAACCGATCAACGTATAACTGGACTATGCACACTGCTTAATAAAATTCACAAGGCAGTTTCAAACACTGGACGCCAAGACCCGCCCAAAAATAGTGGTTTAGACTCATTTGAATTTTGGACGCCTGAGCGTCGCCCCAATGGACATAATCTTGCCTTACACCTATCGCCCGCACTCAAACCTTATTCGGCAGAGCATTTACGCGGTGGTTTTATTCGTCCTTATCTCGGCACAAATGCTTGGGTTGCTAAACTTGAAGATAAAAACCCTAATATCGAATTATCTTGGTCAGATAACGTTAAAATAACTGGGCTAAAACTATTTTTCGATACTGATGCTGATCACGCCTTAGAAACTGTACTGATGGAGCATCCAGAAACTCAAATGCCTTGTTGTGTACAGACCATCCGCGTATTAAATGCATATGGCGAAGAGCTATATGCCTGCGCGGGAAATTATCAAAGCATAAAGATCATTCATTTTAACCCTCCACTGCTGTCCAATTGTTTAAATATCGAATTGTCTCATACTGAAGCTGGCGCTCCCGCCAGTCTATTTGCAATTGAAATTCTGTAAAGATTTAGCGTTTACAAGAGAATGCCCCTAATTAAATCTGTAATAGGTTTTTTAAAACTCATTCTTTTTTCGAAAATTTCATGAGTCAGCCAAGAGTAGCTTTATGGAAAATAAAGTAGCCGACAAAGATGTATGCACCCATGTAAAGGCGGCTCAAGCGGGTGATCGGTCTGCTTTCAGTAAACTAGTGCAGCTAAATCAACGTTATTTGCGCGCTTTTATAGCCAGCCGCACTGAATACACTCAAGATGTAGATGACCTCGCACAAGAGGCATTTATATTGGCCTATGAGAATTTAAAAAAAATAAATGACCCTGCCGCTTTTCGTTCATGGATTTCTGGTATTGCTTTAAATCTTATCCGCAATCATCGCCGAAAGCATCTGCGTTCCACACCTCATGAACCCGACATTATTCAAGAGTTACTAGACACACAACAATTAAGCGGGAGCATAAGCACGGAGGATGCAATTGATTTTACCGGGCTTTCAGGATGTTTTTTGAAGCTTGAGCCTGATCAACAGGCGATATTACGCGATCATTACGTTGAGGGTTTTAGTGTGAAACAACTCTGTGAAAAATTTACCGTAAAACATTCAACAATGACCATGCGGCTATATCGCTGCCGTGAATGGCTGCGCGATTGCATTATTAAACAGCAGCAAGGAGAAAGCGAATGAGAAATCATGATGAACAATTAATAGCGGACTATATCGCAGGCGAAAAAGTTGAGTCGCAATTAGCAGAGGCCATTGCTAAAAATCCAGATCTATTAAATAAGCTGGCTAGTCAACGCGTCATGCACAGGCAATTGAGTCACTTATTAAATGAAAACTCAACAGATGACTTTGTGCAAAAACTAGAACAGAAACTTAATAGTCGTTATTGCGATAATAGCCAATCTGCCATACGCGACCAAACTGTAAAGATATTCAATATCAAGCGACACTGGTATGCACTAGCTGCAGCCATTAGCTTTCTTTCTTTTCTGTTTTTACTAAAGATTTTTTCCCCGGAAATTACCGAGGTAGGTGCGGTATATCGAGTTGTTTCCGCCATTTCTTCAGGCAAACCATTGACTGAAGGGCAGAAAATATCATCAGGCCCTTTTTCCTTAAGCCAAGGTTATGCCGAAATCACGCTGAAAAATGGTGTTCGTCTTTTATTAGAAGCACCAATGAGTGTAGATATACTATCGGATGAGCACTTATTGTTAAGGCGCGGAAAACTAGTCGCCAATGTACCGCCAGCCGCCACCGGTTTCAAAGTTGACACGCCCAGTTCGAGCATTATTGATTTAGGTACAGAGTTTGGCGTTAGTGTTGAAGATGATGGAAAAAGTCAGGTGCACGTACTTACCGGTGAAGTAAAAGTAAGAGCCAGTACCGATCAACCCTACCAATTATTAGTTAAAGATCAAGCTCGCGCGTTTGATTTACAACAACAAGTTATTAACATTCAAAATAACCCCAATCGTTTTATGCGCAGTCTCCCTGGCCGATCAATAGCACAACCCAATTACCTGCACTGGTCTTTTGATGATTTATCACAACAAGAATTTTCCTGTATCGGCACGGGAATAGACGGCAAATGCTACAACGCAAAAGTAAATTCACTAAACAAGAAACTTGCAGGCATATCAACCGTACCAGGTAAATTTGGAAATGCCGTTAATTTTGATGGTGAAAACAGCTGGCTGGCCACTGCATATAAAGGGATCGGCGGGCACAAACCTCGAACTGTGGCTTTTTGGTTGAAAGCACCTAAAGATTTTTCTTTATCACAAGGGTTTGGAATATTGAATTGGGGCTTGAGCGATGTGCAATCCGCATGGCAAATTTCATTGAATCCATTAGCTGTTAGTGGCCCCCTTGGTCGCATCCGTATAGGAACGAATCAAGGTGAAATAGTGGGAACTACCGACTTACGCGATGACAATTGGCATCACTTAGCAATTGTTTTATTTGGTGGCAAAGACGCAAATCTTAGTACACATGTCCTTATTTATGTAGATGGCAACTTAGAATACAGCGATCACAAATCTATAGCTAAAGTCTTTACCGACCTTAATCACCCAAATTCAAAACCATTAACTATGGGTCGTAATATTGCGTTTGATGATCAAAACACCAATCAAAATAATCGTTTTTTCCGCGGGCAATTAGATGAACTATACATCTTTGACTCGGCTCTTGATGAACCACAGATTAAAAACCTAATGAAAAAAAATACTGTTGTCCATTAGCACCAGGAACCTACCAATGAAAAACTCACAACATCTTAATCAAATTATATTGTGCATAATTAGTCTATTTTTAATAGCATCCTGCGCTGAACCAAAACACAAAAAAGGCAAGAATGATAAAATTAACCTGCTTGAAGTTAAAGAACGAATTCTGCTTGATTTTGAAAACGAGAGCGACATAAAAGCAATTGAGCTACAAAACGCCAGATCGAAACTCATTGTTAATGAGGGAAATCACGGGTTAGAAATCAATTTTGACTCACTCAACAATCATGATTCATCGGTTTACATCAACCCGTCAAACACATGGAATTTTAATGATTATGAATCAGCAGCTCTCGTGTTAGATATTGAAAATTCAACAAAAAGTTCAACCCACATCTACATATATACTTACGATAAAAGCGGAGCATTTCAACTAAGTAATGTCGCCGTACCAGCTGAATCAAATAACAGTTACTTAATTGAACTTAAAGTACCATCTTTTCTTCTTAATACCGGAATTCGCAACGACCCACCCAGTTGGCCCCATAACTATATTTCAACTATTTGGCGAGGCGGCACAAAAACACTCGACACTAGTGCAATCACATCTATTCGTCTGCTTATTTCAGGCGTATTGGAAAATAAACAATTAATCATTGATAACCTCCGCGTAGTTAAACCTAATAATTTTGACCCAGAATACCTCACTGGTTTAGTTGATGAGTATGGCCAAAATGCAAAACAAGACTTCGCTGGGAAGGTTTACAGCGCCGATCAATTACGTAGTTTTTCACAACAAGAGCAAGAAAATTTAACTGACCAACAATTCCCATCCCGTTCAACATTTAATGGCTGGATAAATGGCCCCAAGTTAAAAAGTACCGGTTACTTTCGGGCGGAGAAATATCAGGGTAAATGGTCTCTCGTTGATCCAGAAGGCTATCTATTTTTCTCGAATGGTATTGCCAATATTCGCATGGCGAACACCTCAACCATTACCGGTTATGATTTTGATGCTGCCCTAATCAAACAACGAGATGCTGGCGATTACACCCCCGAAGATTCGATAGGTTTAAACACTGCCCCGAAACAAGCTTGGCCATCGCGTCATATAAGCTCCCAATTGAGGGCTGATATGTTTACTTGGCTGCCCAGCTACAGTGAAGCTGCAGGCGCCAATTATGGATATCGCCGCAGCGTACATTCTGGCAGCTTAAAAAAAGGCGAAACCTTTAGTTTCTATAGAGCTAATTTAGCCCGTAAATACGCCACGCAAAATGAAGAAGCACTAATGCAAGACTGGCGCGACACCACCATCAAACGTATGCATAATTGGGGCTTTACATCCTTTGGTAATTGGGTGGACGCTAGCTTCTATCAAATGAATAGACTTCCTTATTTTGCTAATGGTTGGATTATTGGTGACTTCAAAACAGTTAATTCAGGCAACGACTATTGGGGTGCCATGCCCGATCCATTTGACCCAGTATTTACACAGCGCACCAACAAGGCCATTAAAAAAATAGCCGATGAAGTAAAAAACAACCCATGGTGTGTAGGCGTATTTATTGATAATGAAAAAAGCTGGGGGAGTATGGGTAGCCCTTCGCTCCAGTATGGAATTGTTATCAATGGATTAAAAAGGAATGCTGATGACAGTCCCTTAAAACAGGAATTTATCAATCACCTGAAAAATAAGTATCAGAATATAGAAAACTTAAATACCGCATGGGATTTAAAACATACTTCTTGGGCACAGCTGTCTCAGCCGGTAGAGCTGACATCTTATAATGCACAAATGCTGGGCGACTTCTCTGAATTGCTTTATCTTTATGCTGATGCCTACTTCAGTCGCGTAGATAAAGCACTAACAAAATATATGCCGAATCATCTGTATATGGGCCCACGCTTTGCGCATTGGGCTATGACACCTGAAGTACTAAAAGCCGCCGCAAAATATGTAGATGTGATGAGCTACAACTACTATAGGGAAGGTATTGATCAACCTTATTGGGATTTTTTAGCTGAGTTAGACAAACCCAGCATTATTGGTGAATTCCATAATGGCGCCATTGACTCTGGCCTCTTAAACCCTGGGTTAATACATGCAGAATCTCAATTTGATCGCGGTGAAAAATATAAAAGCTATCTCAATAGTGTGATTGAAAACCCCTATTTTGTGGGGGCACACTGGTTTCAGTATATTGACTCGCCATTAACTGGGCGGGCTTATGACGGTGAGAATTATAATGTGGGTTTTGTAAGTGTTGCCGACATCCCCTACACACCCTTAGTAAAGGCGGCGCAAGAAGTCAATAAAAGCCTGTACATTAAGCGTTTTGGAAAATAATAAAAATTACAAGGCTCAGCGGAAGCGCAATAATAAATTCCCTAAACTAGGAATTTTTGCTGAGAGCGATATTTGCATAGGTCATAATGCCGGTCAATCTTCCGCCATTCGTGACATTGTTGCCGCCAAGATGATCCAAAATTTACAAACCCTGTGATTTTTATGATTCGTTTTATTACAACCACCCTGAAAATTTTTTCGTTAACAGCCTGTGCACTGAATGTCAGTGCAGCAAGCCCTGCCCGCCCTGCCGAAAATTTTATCGGCGCAGAGGCCTGCAAAGGTTGCCACCTTAAAGAATACCAACAGTGGCAAAATTCCGATCACGATTGGGCTATGCGCGAAGCATCTGAACAATCGGTGCTAGGAAATTTTAATAATCAAATGTTTGAGCACTTTGGCAGCAAGTCGCGTTTTTATCGCAAAGACAACGAATTCTGGGTAGAGACTGAGAATGCTGAGGGAGTTCAGCAAAATTTTAAGATTAACTACACCTTTGGTTTTTTTCCGTTACAGCAATATTTGATCGGTTTTCCCGATGGTCGCTATCAAGCACTGAATATCGCCTGGGACTCGCGCCCTAAGGCGGATGGCGGACAACGCTGGTATCACCTTTACCCTAACGAAGCTATTCCGCACAATGATGTATTGCATTGGACCGGCGCTTATTTTAATTGGAACAGTCGCTGTGCTGCCTGCCACTCCACCAACCTTGAGCGCAATTACAATTCAACCAATAATACTTACAGTACTCTCTGGTCGGAGATTAATGTAAGTTGCGAAGCTTGCCATGGGCCAGGTAAAAAACATTTACAACTAGTAAAAGAAGGGGCGACAAAAAAATATCCACACAGTGGTTTTGATGTATCCCTTAGCCCTGTTGGCGCTTGGCTAAAAACCAAAGAACATCCAACCTTGGTTCACAGTGGCGAGCGAGATGATACTCAAATAAATGTGTGTGGCTCTTGCCATGGGCGACGCGCACAAATTAGCGAAGCGCTACCTCATGGCGCGCCAGCTGCTGAATTTCATAATACATTTGATTTATCGCTTTTGGATGAACCACTCCATTACCCCGACGGTCAAATTCGCGATGAAGTATTTGAGATGGGCTCATTTGTGCAGAGCAAAATGTTCCATAAGGGGGTGACCTGCAGCAATTGCCATGAGCCTCATTCACTCAAATTGCGTGCCCCGGGAAATCAGGTTTGCTCCCAGTGTCACGCGCCCGACCATTTTGATACCCCAAAACATCACCATCACACAACCAAGAGTGAAGGTGCGCAATGTGTTAACTGCCATATGCCCAGCACACATTACATGGTGGTCGATGCGCGCCGCGACCACAGCATTCGTATTCCACGCCCCGATTTGAGTGATGTATTAGGTACGCCTAATGCCTGCGTTAATTGCCATCAAAACAAAACAAATCTCTGGGCCGCAACAGCACTACAAGGGTGGCTAGCACAGCAAGATAAAACCTTACCCTCACACTACGGCCAAACCATTCACGCTGCGCAACAGAGACAAGCCAGCGCCGAACCAGCACTCATAAAACTGATTAAATCGCCCACTAGTGCTGCAACACCCGCACTGGTGCAAGCCACTGCACTGAGTTTACTGCCACCCACAGCAGCAAGTTTAGCCAGTGCCCAGCAGCAATTAACAGCTAAAGAACCATTGATGCGCAAAGCGGCGGTAAGTTTTTTTGCAGCGCTGCCCGCCGCTCAACGTGTAGATTATTTATTGCCACTGGCCAAGGATAAAGCCAAAGTCGTGCGATTAGAGGTGGCACGCCTGTTAGCAGAAATAAATAGTCAAAACTTAAACAAAGATACGCAAGCGCAACTGGACACTCTATTTTCGGAATATATTCAAGCCCAAGAGGTGAATGCAGATACACCAGAAGCACAGATGAACTTGGGTATTTTTTACACCCGGCAACAAAACCTCACCGCAGCGAAAACCGCCTATGAGCTTGCGATTAAATTATCGCCCCAGTTTGCCAATGCCTATTTAAACCTGGCCGATCTTTACCGCATGCAAGGGCTAGAAGCGGCAGCCCAAAAAAGCTTGCAAACAGGCATCGCCATAAATCCCACTAACGCTGCCTTGCACTATGCCCTTGGATTAAGTTTAATTCGTCAAAAAAATTACATTGCGGCTGAAAAAGCGTTGCACCGCGCTACTGAATTAGACAGCACCAATCTTACTTACTTACAAGCTCATGCCCTAACGCTGGAGCAACTAGGACGCAGACCCGATGCCATCAATTTATTGATCAATGCACCTGAACAACGACGTGATAATTTGAGTTTACTCGTTACTTATTTGAAAAAAGAAAATCGGTTAGAAGAAGCGCAGCTGTATACCAAAAAATTGCACTTAATACAGGAATAAAAAATAATCTGGCAAGCCACCTCCAATAAAAAAACCTAATGTCTCTAGGAAAAATACTTAGAGACAATAGGCTTTCTTAAACTAGAAAATAATTAATTAAGGAACCAATTCAAACTTATCCGCATTCCACTCCCAAGTGGATGAGGTGGCGCCAGCACTAGTGACGCGAATGGTATGCGCACCTTTGGTTAAGGCAATTTTGCTGGCAGAGCTGACTTTTTGGAAACTATCCCAACTGCCATTATTGGGCACGGCTTGAGTTAATACTTTTACTCCATCAACACTGACTTCCAGCGCAGCACCCGACATGGGTGAACTGACATAAGCGTTGAAGGTGTAGCTGCCGTCGGCCGCTACATTAATGGCGTAATCCGCCCAGTCGCCACGCTGATTGTAATTAATCGCACTTACTCCATTTACGCTATAGGTCTTAAAGCCATCGTAAACACCGCCCGTTGCTGAAAAACTTTCCGCTTGTATGATCATGGCCACCGGTGCTGGCGTAGTCGGCGAACCGACAGGTGCGCTGCCTACTTTGGTCACGCGAATTTCATCACCATTCCATTGCCATGCACTAGTACCGGTACTTTCAATGCGAACCGTATGGGTGCCTGCACCAATCGACAAATTATTTGCCAGCGTGGAGGCACTATATAACTCCCAACCACCGGTTGCAGCCAAGCTAGTGGTGCTGACATAAATACCATCAACGCTGAGCTTTGCACCTATACCGCTAGTCATTGGCGATGCAGTGGTAACTTCAATTTTGTATTGCCCATCACTCGGCAAAGTAACCAAATAGTCAGCCCAATCACCGGCAGTATTGTAATTAATATTGCCGCTACCGGACTTGTTAAAACCAACATAGGTATCACCCGCTACACTTGCTGTTGATTTACCTGTATCAAAATAATTTGCAAAATCAATAACCGTAGTAGCACTACTGCTACTTGAGTTGCTCAGGCTACTACTTGAAGAACTTACACTATTACTGGAGCTAGTCGCGCTGCTGGTAACCGGCTTGTATACGCGAATCCAATCCACAAACATTATGCTCTTACTAGTATCAGCCAACTCTGCTGCTGTTGGTCGTACATCGCGCCAATCTTGATGCTCCACATCAATAATAATGTGCAACGGTTTATTGATGCCTGTGCCATTGGTAAAGTTATATGGATCAATCATCGCAGGACCGGAAACTGTACGAACTTTTACGCCATCAATGTAGTAGTCCAAATTCCAAGGGTCTTTCCAGTGCACTCCGTAAACATGCATAGCGCCACGCCAAGTGCCACCCGCCGGATTTACAACCCATGATCCCTCATCTTTTGGCTGATAGTCTTGAAACGGACTGCGAATAAATACATGGTGGCTCACATGCATACGCTGATCAAACCACTCTTGCCCTGCACGATCGCTACCATAGGATTCCATGGCATCAATTTCTTGAGTGGAATCCGCACTTAACATCCACACCGCATTAGCCAGAGTGTTGCCGGTATGTTTTACCCGCGCCTCTAAATACAACGGATAAGTAAACGTTTCCTTGGACGAAATAATGCCGGTGTAGATTTTGTTGGTGCCCGCCTTTGCACTTGATTGCAAGGCTAAAGAACCTCCCGAAGTATAGGAATGACCAGCGTTAAATTCACTATCGCCCGGGCCAGTCCAACTATTGATAAAAGAAGGAACCCAGCGCGAGTTAAACTCAGCCGGTTTAACGGTGGGGCTAGCAGTATAATTAAACTCGTCAGATATTGGCTGCAACTGCCACGTTTTACCTGTTCCAGCTGCTGCAGGAATAGGAACAGAATCCCAATCGGCACCGAATGATGCCAAAGGAGCCGACAGCAACAAAGCTGCAGCAATACATGAAGTGATTTTTTTCATTACAAAAACTCCAAACGTTATTTTTATATTAACGAAACTGTAAAAAATACAATCATTATTTAACAAGCTAGCTAAAGGTTAGAGTGAGCCAACTCGAGTAATTCGAATTTGATCGCCATTCCATTGCCAGCTGCTGCTACCAGTGCTTTCAATGCGCACAGTGTGGGTGCCAGCACCAATGGAGATACTATTAGCCAGCGCAAATGCGCTATACACCTCCCACCCACCGGTAGAACCCACACTGATGGTTCCCACATAAATTCCATCAATAATGAGTTTTGCACCAAGACCGCTGGTCATAGGCGATGCGGTAATAATTTCAAATTTATATTTACCGTCGCTAGGCAGCGTCACCAAATAATCACCCCAATCACCGACCGTGTTGTAATTAATATTGCCGCCACCGGACTTATTAAAACCAATATAGTTATCGCCAGAAACACTCGCCGTAGTTTTACCTGTATCAAAATAATTAGCAAAATCGATCAGCTGAACTGTGTTGCTCGAAGCACTGCTAGCAGCGCTACTATTACTAGACGATGAACTGGTTGTTGCGGTTACAGGCTTATAAACACGAATCCAATCCACTTTAAAGGTGTGATTACTTGCATTAGTAATTTCAGCATCCGTAGGTTGGCGCCCTTGCGCTGCATTCCAATTTTGATCTTCCATATTGATAATGATATCCATCTCTTTAGTAATGCCTTTACCACCCGTGATATTCCACGGATCTATACCATCAATGCCGTTGACGGTATTCAGTTTGTCCATCACTTTAACTAACTGGCCATTTACATAATATTCAAGGCGGGTTGGACTAACCCAATTCACACCTATACGAACCCAATTATCAGCCCAATAAGTTACCCCTGCCCCTGCGTACCAAGTGCTGGCATCGCGCGGTTGGTAATCGGTAAATGGATTGCGAATAAATAAGTGATGGCTTAAATGCAAGCGTTGCGCGAACCAATCATTGCGCGCCGCTTTGCCACCATAAGCCTCAAGAATATCAATTTCTTCTGTGTCGTCAGGGCTGAGCAGCCAGACATCAGAGGCCATTACCGCATTGGCAATTTTTACCCGCGCTTCAACAAATACCGGATATTTCACTCTAGTCGTTGAGGTGATGCAGCCAGCACGCGTAGCAGGAGAAGTGAATTGCTCATTAACCCCATCGAGATTTAAATCCACGTCGTAGGTTTTGGTTTCACCCGCAACACGTGTTGCTTTGATTTGTAATTGTCCGCCGGATACTGAGGTATTTTCGCGCATCCAACGAGTTGGCCCAGGCCCTTCCCAACTATTGTGATAAAAGTTAGTCCATTTACCGCCGAAGGTGGCTGCAGATGGGGTTGCAGAGAAGTTGTAATTGAATTCATCGGATTGAGGTTGTAGCTGCCAAACTTTTCCAGCACCTGCACTAGCGGGCACAGGATATGCATCCCAATCTGCAGCCAACGAAGCTACTGAAGTCAACATTAATGCTATACAGCATGAAATATGCTTTTTCATAACAGAACTCCACGAAATTATTTTTATACGGGACGGAAAACGCTTTTGATATGACGTTAATTGAACTAGGTTAATTTTTATTTTTATAAGTCAGACGACATCTATGTCTAATCAATACAGCCCCAATATATGTTAATTGTTAACATTATTCAAGCACAGGAAAATAACCTTTTCGTCTAAACAAAAAAAGCTGCGGTATAAAGCCGCAGCTTTGAGAAGGGAAAAACATGTGGAAGATCAGCTATAGCAATTAAACAATTAGCTCAAACTATTCACCCCGATATTTTCGTCTTGATGAATAGTCACCGGCCAACCCAAAAATTGATTTTCCGGTCTGTTGCTTGCAACGTCCACTAAGAATTTAAACGCTTGAGTGGTATAGGTTTTTGCGACAGTATCAAACACAATAAAACCAAAACCACTGCCCTTTTCATGCGCTTGAATGTAACGATTAGGCGATTTACCCACTTCTGGATTACCAACCGCATATACATAAATTTTATTACCGAAACTATCCAAATATTCACCGGTTTGCGCGTGACCATGGACAGGACGATGAGCAAAAGGGATTTTGATATCGTCAGGGCGCCACCATCTTGGCCAGCCCGCAGCAATAGCCGGTGTGCAAAATGCCCAGTTACTATCGCGCTGAGTATTTACGCCGTATTGACACAACGAACCCAGATGTGTATCGCCACAAATGTGTAACGCTTTTGAGGTGCGCATGATTTCAATTGCGCGATTGCGTGCACTGGCAGGCCAACCACTGGAGTCAAAATCATATTTTAAATATTTGGTGGGCAACGGCTGATGCGTTGAGATGCCAGCAAAAACGGTTTGACTCAACACAGCTTTTAATGAATGTCCACGCCAATCATTCGCCCATTGCGCTAAGAACTCTTCTTGTTTGGTTCCTAACAGGTGTAAATCGGCGCGATCAAATTGGGGGTTGATATAGGTTGGAGCTTCACCCTCGCCGGTCACACCCACTTGAATATTTAACCGTTCCGGGCCGCTCTTCCACTGACGATCAGCAAGAATCGCAAAGCCTACATTGCCGTATACTAAATCGGTGTAATAAACACTTATGCCACGCGGCGTAGGGGTTGCATCATAGGGTTCCGGGTGATGCGCCGTATTGGTTTTGTGTACCACATTAACAACACGGACTGGCGTTACATAACCACCCCAAGCATCTACATTGCCAGCAATAGGTGCATCTGTTGGCGCAGCAGCACCGCCCTCACCCCACAAATTACCTTGCAATATATCGTGATCATCAGGCAAACAAATAGTTGGCGCATTGCGCATCACATCTCTAAACGCCCAACCAAACTGATAAAATTTACGCAGATAATTTAAAATGGCAGGCTCCGCTGGCGTGCGAATAAAGCCAAAACCGCCATGATTTTCATAGAGTTGGTCACCGGAAAAAAATACTAAATCCGGATTCAACTTGGCAACATTATTTGCTACCGGCGCATAAGGAAATGCATAATCATTTTGGCAAGTCAGCGCTGCCATACGCAAATCCCTTCCCTCAGAATTGGCTTTAATAATGCCAGAAAAATAATCTGGCACATGACTGCCATCACGACGCTGCTCGCGATAAACCACACGATAATTTACATCATCCTTTTCATTCCAATGGGCAATACGAAATGTTGCCAACCAGGCATCTGAATCAAGCGTAGCGTTTGCCAAAGATTTCCAATGACCGGACTTTTCAATTTGTAACTCAACCTCGTTGCTATCATTCACACCCATAGGTCCAGTTAATACACTTAACTTTAATACAAAGCCTTCATCTGTACGGGTATCGTTAAGTGTATACATAGTCCATAAAATAGGACCAAACTTCTGTTCTGGAACATAGTTAAATGCATCACCTTGCAATGTCCACTTTGAAAAACGATAGCTAGTGCCTTTCGGGTTCGCGGCAATTTCCGAAGAAATTGCAAAGTTGCTGACCACAGCGACATTACCCATGATGTTATCGGTTGCTACCAAATCATCTATTTGGCCAATTAATTTTCCACTGCCGACTAACCTTGCTTCAAACTTTAAAGCGTAGACACCAATACGCGGCTCGCCAAAGAGTTTCAATTCAACTTCTGCATCGCCCAAAGCTTGCAGTAATTCGACGCGCTTATCGCCCAATGCAAGTTGATTATGAATAATTCCAGCGTCAAAGCCTTTCTGCACAAAACAGTTACTGCGATATTCTTTAATATCACTATTCACACCAATGCGAATACCAGCCCCGCCATCTTGCTCACCGTGACTAACTCGCTTAAGGCGAACTGAAAGAGAAAAAATTCCCGAAGCGTTTGTCAGCTGATGAGTCAGAGAGTGAATACTGCGATTACCACCAGTACTCAAACACTCCGCACCGCCATTAACAATACGCCAATCTTCCATGGGGTTAGCCCAATAATCACCGCCAATCCATACGCGATCATGGCTATTACTCCAGGCATCAGCTACCGATGAATCACGCAGCTGTTGTGTTACTGGCTTATCATTGCCCGTGTTTACAGAACAGCCAATAGCACTAGTTGCCAGACCTGCAACTGCCAGCTTTAATGCATCGCGACGTGAAAAGAAATCAGTCATACAAATCCACTATTATTTATCAATTAGAGAAATCGCAAATCCGCATTGGATTTAGTAATCAGGTGTTTCTTCATTAAAAAAAGAGCCAGCCATTACTGGCTAGCTCCTTCGTTTTGAAACAATCATAAAGCTATTATTTTTTCGCGCGGCGAGTATACATTTCACCATGCAACTCTTTGGCGGCTTTCACCATAGGTGCATAGGGTGTGTCAGTAACCGACACAAAACCTACATTGTAGTTTTCACCATCATAGGAGCGGCCAGTTACTGGGGAATCCATATATTGGAACCAATGTGCGCCAATAAAATAGGGATTATCGACAACCGTTTCCATGTACTCTTTATACATTTTTGCACGATCTTCCTGATTGGCCGCATGTACCAAACCGGGGTGAAACAGACCTGATTCCGTTGTGCCTATGTGGAATTCACCGATAATACTGGGTTTATCCAGCTCCGCTAAAAACGTCCATTTATTTTTAGTTAAACCTTCTTTATAGAAGTTATAGCTAACAACATCGGCGTATTTTGCCGCTGCTTTAACTACATCTTTTGGCATTCCCCAATCTGCAAAACGCACACCCAGGTACAGGTGATTAGGCATATATTGTGTTAAGGCGCCCTCAACAATTTTGAAATACTCTTCAGCATACTGGGTAAATAACAGACTGAAATCCTGCATTTGAACATCGTTGTTAATGCCAGTTTTTACACCTTTTTGGAATGCATCCCAAGATTCAACTGAGGTTCCCCATGCGGTATTTAATGCTGCTATATCCACATACTTTTCTTTCATCAACTGGGTAAATTTATTTTTCGTTGGCGAGTCTGCTCCATCGCGGGTCAGTGTATTTAACACTATGCCATATTCAGACTCTTTGCTTTCTGAGCGTCCCCAACTTTTTTCGTTATCAATAAATACACCGACACACCAAGGGCTATTTTTAGTTTCTTCAGCAATAGCCTTGGCCGTGGCAAGTGCACGCTCTTTAAATACTGGATCAAATGGATCGGGCAAACCGCCCCAAAAATCATTGCCACTGGAAACTTTTTTGAAGTTACCGATAATCCAACCATTGGCAAAATAAGGAATGCGTTGATTATTGTAAAATTTTGGATCAGTCCAGTTTCCTAGCGAGGTAAACCCCCAATTCAACATGCGATCCACAGTAACTTTTTCCCATTGACGCAAATAAGAATTAGGTTCTGTTTCACCGTATTTACGCTCAAGATTGGCACTATAGAAACTAAAGGCTTCGCCTTTTAGCAGTGGACCTGAGTGGGCATCGCGATTGTAATCATAGTGATTACCCAAAGGGTCAGTGTGCTTGGGCAACCACTCAAACATGTCGGCGCGAGTTTTAGAAACCAAATGGCGGGTTTTTTGCGCCTCTTCTGAAATAAGGATTTTTCCTTTCGAGTCTTCGGGAGTCAAATCATCGGCACTGCGCTGCTCAATAGTTGAAGCATCGTAATCATAGCCAGTCATAGTGTATGCATTGGCCAAACGTATGATATCCAATCCTGTCGCAAAATAAAGATACCCTTCTGGATCAACCAACCACCATTTTCCATCAACTTTTTTAGGATAAAAATAGCCTGTTGCAGGTTGTTTCGGGCCATTTTTCCAACCGCCAAATGTAGATCTATCGGCTAATGGCGCACCATTATTTAGTTCTTTCAACTCGCTCTGAGTTGCTGCTTGCAACTCTGCCTCAGAATGAATCTTACCGGCAAAATCCACTTTGGCCGGCTGACCAAATTTATCGACCAGATTGACCAAGAAATCTTTATTCATTGCTGGGCTTTTTATAATCCGAATATTATCAAGGGTGATTTCTTTATCGTGCAAAGCATATTGAACACTTAAAGATATGCGCTGAATAGCGGACAAATCCAAATTCATAACACCCCACATCCAGATGAACTGCACATCATCTCCAGACCAAGTTGGCGGGTTGCCACGCAATCCTGAGGCTGCATTCAACTCCACTTTGGAATCCGGATTTGCACTGACCATATCGTGGCCACTTAACTTGGAGTAATAAACACGAGACTTACCTACCGGCACACTGACACTGCGAGTAAAGTTGTTGCCTTTTGCGTCAGACACATCCAGAAATAGCTGTACGGAATGCTCACCGTCATTGGCAATATCAAAGGCAAGACTAGCATCGCCAATATCACTCCAATTCCACGTATTTGATTTTGGCTGGATAGCCAAGGACGCGTATTCATGTTCGAGAGAGTGAAACTTTACTTTTAATGCTTGTGAGGCAGAGCTATTGTTCGGTGATGTTGTTACCAAGCTACCTTCAGCGTTAAAAAAACTGATTTCCGCTGGTAACTGCTCGCCCTCAAAATCAAACAACACTTTATCTGCCGGCGTTGATTTAACCTGGGATACAGCAGTGCCCTTGTCTGCCGCCTCTTCCTGACAGGCGATTAAGAACAGCGCAGCCACACTAAGCACACTGGTTTTCAGAAAGAATGTAATGGATCGATCAAGCTTATAACTCGAGCTCATCATGAATCACCTGTTTTTAGTTTATATATTGAAGTGTTATTGATAATCGCGATTTCTTAAAAAAACCTTATGAAACAACCAATTCCCTTAGTGTCGCAGCTTTTTTGTCAACATTAAACAATATACACCATGCTGGCATTTTATCAACCTCGCTAAGCGCTCCCCTTAACAAATCCAGATATAGGAATATGTTGCATGTCAAATAAATGACATTCCTGGTTTTATTCGTGCCATTTATAGCCAATCCAATTTGCTACATTAATTCGACTTAGTGTGTCGATTTATTGCAGCGCATCAATAATGACGTACCAGACCTAGAGTTCTGCAACCCGCTGCAGCATGGTGGTTTTGAATTTTTTTGGCGTCACACCAAATAGCTTTTTAAATTGCGAAATAAAGTGCGAGGGGCTTGAAAAGTTGAGCTCATAACTGATCTCAGTAATTGAAAACTGGCTTTGGCTTAACATTCGCGCAGCGCTGTAAAGCCGATGTTTAACATTGTAATCAGAGTAATTACAGCGAAATACGGATTTAAATAAGCGTGAAAAATATGCGGGCGAGACACAACACAACTCCGCCGCCTGCTCCAAGGAAAGCTCAACACTTTTATTGTGGCGAAATAAATTAATTACCGGTTCCAGTTTTGCATAGCCAGAGGATTTTAATAGCGTGTCATAGTGAGGTGGTTTTAATGGAGTTGCGCGCGCTGCCACCCAGGTCAATAACGTGCGCAATAATGCCTGGCTGCGATTGCTAGAGGGCGATTCACTATAAGAGTCCAGCAGCCATTTTGACAGAGTTTGAATAGCACTTGCATCCTCAGGTTTCAGGCGTAAGTGCATTCCATATTTAAAGAAATCCTCTGCCTGCTCTAGCCCAGGGGCCAGTAAAATGGCAGGTAAAAACTGGATGATATACCAGGATTTGTTACGCGATGACAGCTCAAAATCATGGGTTTCTAATGCGGGAGTGAAGACAAGATCCTGATCGCACAAAGCTGATTTGCCTTGACTGTAAAAAAAAGTTCCCTCTATAGAATCAAAGACGATAAGTTCGTGAACTTCATGAAAATGCATAAAACAGGAATACGGAGAGTCCTCCGAATACACCACATGATGAATTTCAAAATCATAACCATGCTGTATGCAAAATGGCTCACAATATACGTTGTTTTTGCCCATTCTCATTTTCCAGTAGTCAATATTCTTGGATCAAAGTTGATTATATTTTTAATTCGATAGCAATTTTTTTTAGCTGTGGCCGATCATCAACAATGAAAATCAAACTAATTCTAGCCTATATATTTCGTTTTTAACCCATTGAGCACCTAATTCACGAACACTACTGGAGCTAACTCTCATGATTCATTCAAAAGCCATATTGTCTGATGGCAAAGGAAATTTCCATTTAACCACAATTGCCATTGGCACTCCGGCACAGGATGAGGTGCTGATTAAATTAAAAGCATCAGGCATTTGCCACACCGACTGGGACTCCATCAATACCTGGAACAAACCCTTTATTGTTGGCCATGAAGGTGCTGGCATTGTTATGGCCGTTGGTTCAGCAGTAACTAAAGTAAAAGTTGGCGATAAAGTTATCTTAAACTGGGCCATTCCCTGCGGTCACTGCTTTCAATGTCGCGAAGGCAATACTCATATCTGCGAGATAAACTCACCGGTTTGCGGGCAAGGTCTTTGCGGGCACGCGCACCCAGACGCTGCAAACCATCAGGGCGCGCCAATTGAACGTTCATTTCACCTAGGTACTATGTCTGAACACAGCATTGTTAAAGAATCGGCGGTGGTCAAAATTCACTGCGATATCCCCTACGCTACTGCATCAATTATTGGTTGCGGTGTTATGACGGGCTGGGGCTCTGTCGTCAATGCCGCCAACGTCAAGCTGGGCTCATCCGTCAGTGTAATTGGTTGTGGTGGTGTCGGCTTAAATGTTATTCAAGCGGCAAAATTGTCAGGCGCCAATAAAATTATCGCCATTGATATCAATAGCGAGCGCTTGGACCAAGCTAAAAAATTTGGGGCGACCCACGGTGTCATAGCGACACGAGATGATAAGGATTTTAACGAAGTAGCCGCGCAAGTACGTGCGATTAACGGCGGCCGCGGAACAGATTATGCCTTTGAATGCACCGCGGTTCCTGCACTTGGCTCAGCACCACTCAAACTCATTCGCAGTGCCGGAACGGCAGTGCAAGTCAGTGGCATTGAGCAACGTATTGATTTTGATTGCGAATTATTTGAGTGGGACAAAATTTATATTAATCCACTTTACGGCATGTGCAATCCCGACCGGGACTTTCCTCGCATTTTGGATTTGTATAGCGCGGGCCAATTAAAATTGGATGAATTGGTCACTAAAACCTATCGCATAGAAGATGTAGCGCAGGGTTTTGATGATTTAATTAATGGCCGTATCGCCAAAGGTGTTGTTGTCTTTGATGACGAGGAATAATTCAAATGGCTGTTATTAGAATTGAACAATCCAACCCGGAATATCTTGCCGAACACTTTCAATTACTCACCGTTCAGAGCTCACACCTAAACCGACGCTGCGATATCAGCGTCTTTAACGCTCATCCCGACAGCAAAGATTTACCAATTGTAATTTTGTTGCACGGTGTTTACGGCAATCACTGGGTATGGTCGGGCTTGGGCGGCGTACACAAGGCCTATATCGATGAATACGCCAAAGGTGGCCTCAGCCAAATGATATTGGTTATGCCTTCCGACGGCGGCTTTTATGGCGGCTCAGCTTATTTGCCGCTGGCAAACGGTGAGAATTATGAAAAATGGATAGTGGAAGACGTGATTGCTGCGGTTATAAAGTGCAATCCGTCCGCCTCAATCGCCTCCAACGTTTATATTGCTGGCCTATCTATGGGCGGTTATGGCGCACTGCGTCTGGGGGCTAAATACTCCAACATTTTTAAAGGCATATCAGCGCACTCTTCAATAACAGACATTCGAGAAATGGCACAATTTGTCGCTGAAGATCTATCGCTTTATAACACTCATTTAACTTATGAAAGCGATATAGTGCATTGGTTACAGGTTAATAAAAACCACCTTCCACCAATTCGATTCGATTGCGGAACTGAAGACACGCTTTATTCAGGCAATCAGAGGTTCAACCAGAGGTTAAAACAACTTGGCATTACTGCTGAACTGGAATCATTATCCGGTGAACACAGTTGGGATTATTGGAATCGTAATATTCGTAAAACATTCGATTTTTTTAGTCAAATTCAAGAATTAAATTATCAGTAATTATATTAAAAACACCTCATTCAAACGCCCTTATCTACCTTCTCAACTCCATTTCCTCACAAGAAAAGGAATATCCCCACCAAGTTTGCAAACTAAACCACAGCACCCGTTTAGAAAAACTATTCTTACCGACAATTTATGTACCACATAGAAAAATCGCCCTTAACCGTAAGGTTAAGGGCGCAAAAGTAGGGAGTGCTAACTTAAAAATTACTTGGAGCAACATCAGATTTATTGAATTTCAAATAACCGTACATTATCAATCCGATAATTAAAGCCTTGTCCCCATACATTGGTACCTACATGTAACTCTTGTGCTCTGGTTGCCCAATCGGTAACCGTCGAATCGCGAGCAACATCAAGCACGGCAGCAAAGGTTTGTTTCGCTTCCGAAAGCCAGTAAACACCTTTAAATGCACCGCCAATCACCGTTGCATCGAAATTAGCTGGATCCACAACAGACACACGGAAAGTGTGACTGGCTGGTGCAAATCCAACAATCTCCACATCCATAGTAATCAAATAACGTTTACCATTTTTAATAGCGCCAGTTGCTAACGGCAAAATATTTCTAATGTCACCTGCTTTCCCTGACTCTAGACTCATTGCTCCTGAAATCGGGCTATTAGCACTTACCGTTGCACCAGCACCAAGCTTCCAATTGCTCACACCAGATTCAAAAGTAGAGTCATTTTCAGAGATAAGATTGTTCGCTTGTTCAAAGCCATACTTATAAACACTGACATCATCTAACTCAGTAATCTGGTTAGCGGTAAATGCATAGGTCATTCCCTGCCCGCCAACAAATGCTACAGCATTAGTGCGTGCACCTCCGCCATGTTCATACATAGAATTACCAGTAATTCGCGAACCAGGAACACCTGCAACTGTGCCGAAGACAGCGCTGGTTGCTGCACTTCCCCATCCATCGGCATGTTTTACACGATTTTCAACTATGTAAGTTGAGCCAACCTCTAAACCAGTGAGATTTGCGGTAATTGTATCTGCACCAGAAAAACTAACTAATTGTGTACCTTTAAAGTCAAGCCCCAGTGCCGAGGTAGTTTTTACAGAGGCAATACCACCCATTTCTGCCACCCAGCCGACCAAACCATTTTCAAATCCACCGTTAGCTATGCGCGACACAGCAGGAGCTTTGGTAACCGTTAACTCTGCAGAGGCAGTTGCCTTACGGCCAGTAGAATCAATCACATCATAAGAATAAGTAAACGTCTTGGTTTCTGCCACATGTTGGTAAAAAGCAGCAGGCTCAATCAACAGTTTGCCATTAGCAGAGCCAGAAAACTTAAATGCAGGAGCATCACCAACTGGTTTTAAGGTATCGTAATCAACACTGATTGCATCACCATTCCAATCCACCACATTGGGGGCGGCAATTAAATCCAAATTTACTTTTGCACCAGCAGTTGTAAAAGTGACTTTTTGTGGCCCATATACAGTCGGCGGTTCAGGCTCTGTAGAAACACCATTAATAGTGATAACAGCTGTGCGCGGCAAACTGTGATTGTGATCATTAACTTTGTATTCATAACTGAATACACGAACATCACCGCCCTTAATGGAATCCTTAAACGATCCAACATTTATAGTGACAACTGAATCGACCAAGGTCGCTGCGGAGTCAGGATTGGAAATAACCTTGACATCAGTAATTGACAATGGTTCTTCATCAGCATCAATTACATTTTGCAACAAATCAACCGAAACCACATCCGCTGCATCTTCTGCATAGGTGAGCACTATATCTTCAAACTCCGGCGCAGCATCTTCACCCATTACTGAAAAAGTTGCGGTTCGCTGCACATTATTAACACCATCACTAATGTTAAATGTGTAAGTAACTGTGCGCACATCACCCGTATCCAAATGAGGTGCCAAAGCAGAAGGACGAACACCAATGCGAACACCGGCACTCTCAAAACCTGTGGTATCAGCAATATCAGCAGTCAGATTGCGCACCAACAGAATGTCACCATCTGTGTCGACAGATCCACTCAATAACTCAACAAATTCAAATGCATCTTTTTCACTATAAATCTTGGATATATTGCCACTGTGTGTTGGTGCAGCACCGCCACCTGAAGCCGTTGATTTTTTATTATCATCGCCACCACATGCAGTTAACGCCGATACGATCATTAAACCAACAAACAATCTGGATCTTTCATAGAGTTTCATATTAAACACCACTTATTTATTTTATTAGCGAAAGGTGCGGAAAATTCCGCACCGGTCTCAATAGATGAATTAGAAGTTCACGCGCACACCCAAACGGAGGGTAGCCCCTACCTTATATTCAGTGTAAGTGCGGGATTTCGTCGCCTCACCATCTAATGGATTGCCTTCTTCGTAGGCAACAAACTCATAACCCGACGCATTATCTGCACTGTAAACCCGCTGCACTTGCAATTCACGGCTCGTAAAATACGTGCGATATACGGCATCAGTCAGATTGGTTGCCTGAAAGGTAAAATCCATGTTTTCGCTAAATGCATAGGTAGCAGAAAAGTCCAAAGTATCGCGCCCCTCATTCCAGATTGAACCCTGATTCCAAGTACGCCCTTGTAAACCCGTGTTGTAATCTGTTCCCACCAAAGAATCACTGGATCCACGATAACTCAAGCGCACTTGATGACCATCTTGCTCCCAATAGGCTGTCAAGTTGTAACTATGCTCTGGAGTATCAGCAACAGGGAATGCGGGTAAATCTTTGCTTGGATCAATAGTGGATTTGTCAGGCTCATATTCACTGTCTTGGTAGGTGTAGTTAGCCGACATACCCAAACCACTCAAGAAATAGCCGGGGAGGAAATCGTAGGATTGGCTATAGCCCAATTCCACGCCAGTGATAGTTGCACCTTTACCATTAATAATTTTATTTACACTGTATTCGGCACATAGATCGCGCAAATCATTACTAAAACGATTGGGGTCTGTTGCCCACCATCCATAATCCGCTGTTGCGCGCAATGGCATACAACCCTGTAAGCCATAATCATTAGCAGCATCATCTGTTGGCAACTTAATCAATGTCGACGCATCGACAGGCCCATCAACATTGCGCAAGTCAGAGATATAGGTTTTTGCACTTTCTACATCGGTAAAATTGGTCATGTCTTTATTAAATACTGCGACACTCAACATGCCCGAATCAGTGAAATACCACTCAAGTGAAATATCAATGTTTTTGGATTCCAATGGATCCAATTTAGTGTTGTACATACTCACTTTGCTACCAGTATCACCCGCTGCCCAATAGCCATTTTCAACCACCTGAAAGCCAGGACGCAGTTGATCAATTTCCGGACGCGTCATAGTCTTTGAAATGGCAAATCGGCCAACCAAATCTTCTCGGAATGCGTAATTAAGATTTAAACTCGGCAATACGTTGCTATACGTGTGAGAGCCTTGCGCTTCAAATGATTGAAGCTCTTTATTAGTTAAGGTTTCAAAATCAAACTGATTCGCATTATTTGATGCAATAGGCGTTGTGCCATCATAAGAAACAGCAGTGCCCCAACCGTTTTCACGAGTTGTTGATATATCGGCATACCGCCACATGGTCAACCAGTTAATAGTTACCCCAGGATCAGGCAAAGTTGGATCTTGCTGATAGGCAACCCACGCAGCATAGTCAGGGTCGTGACATGGCCCTTGATCAGGAATAGGTGTCCAACCAGCAGGATCACTACCACTGGAGGTGTCCCAACCAAGTCCATCAACACGCTCAAATTTGCTTTCGTAACCAGGACGATTAGCAGCGTCAGCAGTACTATAAGGGCGACACTCGGGCAAAGAGGTATCGCGCAATTCTTTTAATTTCAATAAATCAAACTCACGCTCAAGTGATTCACTGAACTGCCAAAAATCTGCACCCGCATAACCTTTGGATTCCACTTCTGTTTTTACATATCGAACGCCTATATCACCTGTGAGGCGCTCATCCAGAAATGAGAAGTTGGTTTTTAAATAAAACGCTTGAGTGTCAATATCTGTGGTGCGCGATTCAGTATCATTAGGTGTGCGAACAGTGTTTTCATCATCCAATACCAAACCTACAGCTGCGCGCGCATCAATAGGCAGCCAGCCTTTAGTGGCATTGTCACGACCGTAACCCAATGAACTCATAAAATCGTTATAGTCCAAACCATCACGTGCAACTAAAGATGCAGTCACATCAAGTAGAGCACCACCCGGAACGGCAACTGGATTACCATTTTTATCGGTAACAACATCTGTTTTGGTTACGGAGTTAAATTGATAGCGTTGGTTATCTACCATTTTTTCACGCTGGGTAACTTTTGCACCAAACTCGACCGTAGTCAGGCCAAGTACATCTAAGTCAAAGTCAAAGTCAACCTGTGCATTCTGTAATGTATCCTCAACAGTCACATCGGTTTCAGAGAGATATGCCAAATGGAATGTGTCTGTATCCAATGGATTAAAACCCGTTTTGACAATGTTATCTTCATATCCAGGAATCAATACGCCATCAACCGTCTCGTCTAATAACTGATCACCAAAATCGACGAATGATGTACCAAACACTTGAACACAACGTCCGCTCGTACAGTCATAGCCCACCGGCTCTACATCAGCGCCCGCATCAAATAACTTACTAGCAGGAATATTCTTGTAGTTTTGCAAGGCCGCATATGCATTAGGTAAGCTTTCTGAAGTACTTTCCGAATAGCCAACTTGCGCTTCCATACGGAAACGATCAGTCAACGTTTGTTTTAACTTCAAACTTGCACTGGCGTTTTCTTGTTCGTCCCCACCCTCAGCGCGAGTCATGTCACCAGCACCAAATCGATTGACCATTTTTGTCATGGTATTAGTGCGAGTATCCACGCCATACCAATCTGCTTGTGGATCAGTAAATGATGCTGCAGGGCGCAAATCACCCAATGGCTTTTTGCCTTCAACAAAATTGGCGTTGCCTGGGTAGCGTGTTTTCAGTGCATCCAAACTACGGGTTTGGTCTTGCTTGCTATAAGTCGTATCCAACATCAATTCGGTATCTTCGGAAGGTGCCCACTGCACACCAAGAGTCATACCTTGTCGATCAGACGTGTTTTGATGTAACTCATAACCGGTATTTTGATGGTAGATAGCCTTAATACCTGAAACTATTTCACCGTTTTGGTCAGTCGCTGCAGCGATCTCAGGAGAAGCAATAAAGTTTTCTACTCGGTATTGGTCTTTACGGTAGGTGTTCGTTTCATCATATGCGCTCAAGGCGACGCCCAAGGTGTCATCCAAAAACTTTTGTGTTGCAGAAAATTGCAACTTATGATCGGCCTCGTCAGAAAAACCGTTATAGCGACCCTGCACAGTAATCGAGCGAGAATCTTCACGCTGGTCCAGCGGGCGAACAGTTTCTAAATTAATGTTTGCTCCCAATGAACCTTCATCGTGATCAGCACTTGGCGTTTTGACAACTTCCAGCTTAGAAAGAATATCTGCTGAAAATGAACTTAGATCAACGGATTGACTAAAGTCCGTACTGGTAAGCTGTTGACCATTCAAGGTGATAGTATTCTGCGCAGCAGTTGCACCGCGAACTGTTACACTGGCCCCCTCACCATCCCGGCTTACGACCGTCACCCCTGTCACACGCCCCAAAGAGTCTGCAATATTCTGGTCCGTGGTTTTACCCATATCCTCAGCATTAACCGTATCGGTAATGTTTTTTGCATTGCGCTTATCATCTATCGAGCGCTGAAGTGCACCACGGATACCAGTTACGGTAACCTCTTCCACTTCCTGTTCTTCCGTAGACGCACTGTTAACTGGTTGTGCATAAATAGCACCGCTATTAACTGCACATATTGCTGCTGACAACGCCGTAATTTTTAGGCGGTGAGTGATGTTTGACATCGTGAAGCCCCCATGAAGGTATTTATTGTTTTGTTTCATGCCATCCATTCCAAGCAACATGAATCGGCACAAAAAAGCAAAGTATTTAACGCCATTTCCAATACTACTCAGCAATTCCGCATTGTCAATAATCAATTGTAGATTGTTAGCAATTTACATTTATAGCTAAAAGAATGTGAAAAAAGGTAACCATGGAGAACGCACCATTAAAGCGATAATGACAAAGTAACAGACAAAAAAAAGGAGGCGCAGGCCTCCCAAATAACACAACAGCGAACACAGAGAAAACTTATTCAGCAAAACCATTCGGGTTGCGCGATTGCCAGCGCCAAGTATCCGCCATCATGCGTTCAACATTGTATTCAGCTGCCCAACCTAAACGCTCCTTAGCCAGAGAGACGTCGGCATAACAACTGGCGATATCACCGGGGCGGCGCGCGCTGATCACATAGGGTATAGATTTGCCGCACGCCAGCTCAAATGCTTTCAACATCTCCAATACGGAATAGCCAGCGCCAGTACCCAGATTATAGGTTGAACAACCTCGCGACTGCTGCGTCAAACCATTGAGTGCTGCCACATGACCTCGGGCCAAATCCACGACATGTATGTAATCGCGCACGCCAGTGCCATCAGGGGTCGCATAATCATTGCCATAAACGGTAAGCGCCTCCCGCTTGCCCACTGCGACCTGGGCGATATAGGGAATCAAGTTATTAGGTGTCCCCCTGGGATCCTCACCGAGTAAACCTGACTCATGAGCGCCCGCAGGATTAAAATAACGCAGAATTGAAAAGTTCCACTGATTGTCAGGTGCCTTGGCCATATCGCGCAGAATATCTTCTACGATAAGCTTGCTGCGACCATAAGGGTTAGTGGCTGAAAGAGGAAATGATTCATCAATGGGTACCGACACCGGATCACCATAAACAGTCGCCGAAGAACTAAAGACAAAATTAAAAACGGAATGCTCTTCCATGACCTCTAGCAAAGACAAAGTACCCGCCACATTATTCCGGTAATACTTGATAGGTATTTGGGTAGACTCTCCCACCGCTTTCAAGCCCGCAAAATGCATTACACAACCTATCGCATAATCAGAAAAAACTTGATGTAACGCGGCTTTATCATTGATATCCAACTGAAAAAAATCCGGTTTAACACCGGTAATTTTTTCAACTCTGGCCAGCGACTCTAATTTTCCATTTGATAGATTATCTACCACTACCGGAAAGTAACCATTGTTGATTAATTCGATGCAAACATGACTACCTATGTAACCTGCACCTCCGGTTACCAAAACCTTCCTAAGATACGATTTCATTACCATTTCCCAAATACGGAGTTCATATAAACCTTATTTAATGCAAACAATTTCGAAAATATTGCCATCAACATCCGTATAAAACAAATTTCCAGTTGTAGATTCAATTTGAAAAAGCTCCCGCGCCTGAATCAAGCTATCAACTATGGAAAATATATCCTTCTCCTTCATGCGCAGCTCAATTCGCTGCTGTGAATCTGCATTGACACAAGGAGCAACGGCCAGCTTTAAACTGGCTCCCCCTAAATTCATATAAAAACTACTTTCGCCAAGCGTATTTTTTAACTCCATAACATGAGCAGAAAACAAACGCTGGTAACGTTTAGCTGACTCAATAGGATCTTTCACACTTAGTGATTGCCAGCGCATGAATAGCCTCCAAAATTATAGCAATTCAGGATTTATAACAAATCGCTCATAATCTTTACCTAACGCATCAATCAACGGGTTATCAAAGCGGAATATTTTTCGTTTATTCAACGCAGAAAATTTTACCGCATCACCGTAGTATTCATCCCACAGCTTTCTAACAGCACCAGACTCATAGGCAATGTGAAGCCCCTTTTCAATTCGATCAGCCAAGGTTTTATTTTTTTTATTCAAGAAAAAGAATTTAGGCAGCGGATAATAAATACATACATGCTGGTCATAATTTAAATAATTAACATCCTGATTCTTTTTCCACTCCCGCTCCAATTCATTAGCACCGATCAAGAATATGTCGCCGCGATCATTAGCGGCCATATAAAACAAACCTTTTATATTGCCACCCTCAACAACTTTAAACCCAATTTTTTTGAGTATTTCGCTATCCAACCAACCACGCCCCTGTATAATGGTCAGCCGCTTCAACTCTTCCAAAGTTTCAATTTTTTCCAACTTACGCTTAGAGTCTGGCGACACAAAACCAATACGGTAGCCTGTAACACCCAGATCCACAGGAAACTCTACCCCATGTAATTTTTCAACAATTTCATTGGAGGCAGAGTCTTTATAAACAAAATTTTCAAATTGATTATCTTCAGCATAAACCCGGAGGCGCGAATAAGTAGGCACATCACCTTTAGGTAAATCTCTAATTTCGTAGTCGCCATATTCCGCCTTGGTGGCATCCAAGGCAAGGCGCAACAAGTGGTACTCGTAGATTTCCTCTTTTGGCGCTATCTCCCCCGAACCAAAGGTGATAACGGTAGGAGCCGCTGCAAACACATTTAGCGCAAATATGGCAATACTTAAAATTATTATACGCAGCATACACCACCCGTTAATTGTTAACATTTAACACAATGCTAGCGCCAATAGAGGGAGATTGCAATGCCATAAGCAAGAAGTTTTTGCGGCAAATTAAGAACGTTTACGGGAATTTACAGGAAGATAAAGGGACGGCAGGAATAAGCGCAGAAACAAAAAGCGCTGCGAAACAAGCTATCGCAGCGCTTACGAAAATATCAGGGGGAGATTATCAGGATGCTACATTCTGAAAGGTGCCAGGATCCAATATCTGCCGACGGGTTTTAAAACGGCAAATATAATTCCAGTTCCACGAAGAATCATACTTGTGGCACAGCCCCCACGCCAATCCAGCCATAGGGTCTTGAGTGTCCGCAGCGGGGTCGCGATATAAACCCAACGCCTCTGGTGCACCTTTAATATGCGCCATGATGTCAAAATTAATACCATCCGGTGACCATTGGCAGGTATTTTTTTCTGGCCCATCGGTAGTCAACAAACTGGCAATTCCACCATTCACATGCCACACAACAACCTCATGCCCACTGTTGGTGATCGGATTAAATTCCGATTTCACATAAGGCCCTTCAATTTTATCGGCAATGGCAACCCCGTGTTTTATTTCACGTCCACCAAAGTTCATACGCTCCCCCATAATTTCACCTTTGTAATAAAGATAAAATTTATTTTGATAAAACATCAAACATGGGTCATGCACTTTATGGCTATCAAAATCGCCGCGAATTTTGCAATGAAAGCGGTTGTCTTCATCACCATCCCAGACACCATTATCGGCTGGCGTTAAAATGGGAGCTGGACTTTTAACCCAAGGGCCATAAGGCGATTCTGCACTGGCGAGTGCAATGCATTCTTTGGTGCGATTTAAATAAGGCGCTTGGACAGTTTGATAAACCAAATAATAGCGACCTTCATGGGCAAGAACCTCAGGCGTAAATACCGCGCGATCATCATAGGAACCAGGTGTACCGGCTACGATTGCAGGCCCCTGCTCTTTCCAATCCCAACCATCACTGGAGGTTGCATGCCACACTTCAGTTTTATCCCAGGGAAACACTTTGTCCTCAGGATTATCGCTACCAAAACCAATAGTTTCACCTTCACCTTTGGTGTACCAAACATGATAAACACCATCGACACTGATAACCGCTGAAGGATCGCGGCGAATCACGCCTTCTTGATAGGCAAAATCACCGCCCAAAGGCTTCACATCAAATTCAAATACCCAGTCTGCATTTTTTTGGTCGTAACCGCGCTCAATTGCACGAAGACTGGCTTTGCTTAATTTTTTTTCTGGAAGATCACCCATATCTCACTCACTTTTTAACATGATGACTTGAACTATTTTTATCAGAAACAGCGTTTATTCGGTATACGGTTTAGTAGATACGATTTTTGTCAGGCGCGGCGCTCCAGCGAGTGATTCACTAAAAATCGATTAGCCAATAACCTTGCCCCTTTTGCTGCCATCAATGCTCCTTGATGTTTAATCGATTTCCCTTGGTAAATTTGTATCGCTGTGGCGTAACTATTCACTAAAAGATCTGCACCAATCAGATGTATATTTTTTTTCTTTCCGTACAGTTTCATTGCTGCTTTTACTTCGGCACCTATCAATACACCCGATAGGTACGCAGCACTCACATTTTTTTCATGTAGCCCTGCTAACACTCTGGAGCGGGCGCTGAACATTAAATTCAATAAAAAAGTATCTCTCGTATTGACCTTAACGCCTTGAAGAAACGCGGTTTCATCATGAATTTGTGTGCCGCTCACCAACAAACTCTGTGCACATAAACTGCCAAAAAGCTCACCGGAGAATGCGGTGTAAAAATCAACAATCTCTCCTCGTTTAACTAGCACCCATTTAGAGTGGGTTCCGGGCAAACACAGGAGTGCCTCTTTTAATTCCGCTCTACTTGCCTGCTGCATCCAACCCAGAATTTGGGTTTCTTCACCGCGCATGACGTCAGGCAAACCTTCGCGCACATGAGTTTTAATTCCTGGCACGATAAAAGCATTAATGTCGCTCACTTGAATATTAATTAAATGCTCGACCAATTGATAAGGATTCACCGGACATTCAATATAAGGCGTTTCATACAATCCAATATTCGAACCCACTGCACCGCTCATCACAATCGGTGCACTCGCATACTGCGCAGGCAATTGTGTAGTCGCATCAATTAAACATTGCTCAAGCTCGGCGCGCGATGATTGGTTAATGCCAATTGGCCGGGTAATGTTATAAACAATATCGCCTACAGCATTCACTACCTGTAGCCGAAAATTGGTACCGCCCCAATCAATGGCAATCATCTCACCCAAGATATAGCCCTCAACAGGTACAAAGAGTCACGAGGAGAATATTAACTTTCCAAGGCTACTAAACTAGCGCCCTGCTCTGGTGTACAGATAAAAGGCGTGGCGATCAAACCCGTTTTTAATTGGTAATCAGCCAGAATGGGCTCAACTATGGACAGTTTTTGTTGTGGCACTAAAGCGACGATGCAACCGCCAAAACCGCCGCCGGTCATACGCACACCGCCATCACTGCCCAATTCTTTATCCAGCGCTGCCACCAGATAATCAATTTCAGGGGTGGTGATCTCAAACAAATCGCGCATGGACCCATGGCTCTCCGCCATCAACTGACTTAACAGTGCGGCATTATTGGTTGCCAATGCCTCAGCTGCTTTCAAGGTTCGCTCATTCTCTTCAATCACATGTTGCGCGCGCTTGCGCACCAGCTCTGGTAATTGATCGGCAGCAGCAAAAAATTGTTCTTTGGTTACATCGCGCAAAACCGATTGTTTAAAAAATTTCGCAGCTTCTGCACACTGCTCGCGACGCAAATTATATTCGCTGTCGACCAAGCCTCTTTTTACACCCGAATTGATAATAACAATCGACAACTCAGACGGCATAAGGATTGGTGTAGTCTCCAAGCTGCGACAATCGATCAATAGTGCATGACCTTGTTGACCGCCAGCCGATACCAGTTGATCCATAATGCCGCAGGCACAGCCGACATAATTGTTTTCCGCTGCCTGGCCAATTAAAGCCAATTCGGTGGCCGGAATTTGAATGCCAGCAACGGTTAAAAGCGCCTGCGCTAAGGCAACCTCCAAAGATGCCGAAGAACTTAAACCAGCGCCTTGAGGGACATTACCTGACACTACCAAATTACAGCCCTTGAGCTGATAACCACGATCTACCAATGTGCGCACAACGGCACGGACATAATTACTCCACATCTGGATGGGATGAGCTTCATAGAGAGAGTTCAGTGCAAACTCATCGCTCTGCCCGGCGTAATCCAGCGCGATCACTTTAATTAAGTTATCTTGTCGCGCAGAGGTGGCAACCAGCGTGAAAAAATCAATCGCTGCTGGCAATACAAAACCATCGTTATAGTCTGTGTGCTCGCCAATCAAATTAACCCGCCCCGGCGCTTTGGAAACAAAATCCGGCAATTGATCAAAATGCTCGGTAAAACACTGGGTAACATTTTCCAACATACTCATAACCAATTACCTTTTAATCTGTAGATGCCGCATTTTTATAGTGAATACCGGATTGATCGCGCAGATACTGCGCCGCTTGTTCAGGAGTAATATCGCGTTGAACTTCACCCAGCATTTCGTAACCCACCATGAATTTTTTGATGGATGCCGAGCGCAACAACGGCGGATAAAAATGGGCATGCAACTGCCAATGGCTATGATCTTCTGCAGTAAAAGGTGCGCAATGCCACCCCATGCTGTAAGGAAAGGAGGTTTTAAATAGATTGTCGTAACGCGTTGTTAATTGAATCAGAATATCGGCCAGTGATTCGCGTTCCAATAAAGAAAGACTCAACATATCAGGCACATGACGCAGCGGTAACAGCAGCGTTTCAAATGGCCAGCTAGCCCAATAAGGAACTACCACCAACCAATCCTGATTTTGCACCACAATACGTTCTTTAAAGGCCAGCTCTTGCTGCACATAATCCAGCAGCATTGGGCGTTGATGCTTATGTTGATAAGCCAACTGCTTTTCATCTTCCCGCTGCGGCAATGTCGGCACCGAACCTGTTGCCCAAACTTGTCCATGGGGATGAGGGTTAGAGCAGCCGTTGATCGCACCTTTATTTTCAAAAATCTGTACCCAGGAATGACTTTCACCCAATTCGCGATATAAATCGCACCAGGTATCGATAAGCTCTGTCACCGCTGCCTGAGACATTTCTGGCAGGGTTTTATTGTGGCTTTCGGAATAACAAATCACACGGCTGGTACCGCGCTCACTCTCGGCACAAAACAAATCGCTACTGCTTTGATAATCCCTATCTTCCGGCTCCAACGCCGCAAAGTCATTGGTAAACACATAAGCGCCGATATAATTGTCATTCACCGCACCATTGATGCGGGTATTGCCTGGGCATAAATAGCAAGACGAGTCATAGGCAGGTTTATCATCCGCCGCCAGCTCTTCAATTTGACCCTGCCAGGGGCGCTTGGCTCTATGAGGTGAGACCAACACCCAATCGCCCGTCAGCGGATTAAACCGACGGTGTGGATGATCACTCAATACAAACACTGGTTTCATATACCCATCCAACTAATGCTGATTATCGTGTTAACTGGCGCCATCATGTAGACGTGCTACAATTTACTGAAATTGCCTATTGTTAACAATTTACACCATTGAGATAGAATATGCACCTACAATAAACCGATAAATCACATATTTTTACCAACCTGTTTTTCGCACGCTACCAAGGCTGCTCTATGAAGACCATCATGCTTGTCTGCGCAACCTGCCAAAAGGATGATTAATGACAAACAACCTCATTCAATCAGTCGTGATTGTCGGTGGCGGTACTGCTGGCTGGCTAACGGCAGGAATAATTGCTGCTGAGCATCAACACAAAATCAAACAAGGTGAACTCCAGATTACGCTCTGTGAATCACCATCAATACCTATTATTGGTGTAGGTGAAGGCACTTGGCCTACCATGCGCGCAACCTTAAAAAAAATAGGTGTATCCGAAACCGCCTTTATTCGTGAGTGCGATGTTGCGTTTAAGCAAGGATCAAAATTTTTACGCTGGAAAGATGGTTCAGAAAAAGATTTTTACTATCACCCTTTTTCCGTCCCGCAAGGTCAATCCAGCATTAATCTGGCAGAACATTGGTTGAATACCAATGACCCTATGTCATTCTCAACCGCATTTCATCCGCAAGAAGCCATATGCGAAGCAAGTTTGGCACCCAAGACGATTACCACGGCTGAATATGATGCCATCGTTAATTATGGCTATCATTTGAATGCTGGTCGCTTCGCAGAATTTTTACGAAAGCACTGTCTAACCAACCTTCACGTACACCATATTCTTGCCGAGGTAACAGAAATTACGCAGCAAGAAAATGGACACATTCAATCATTAATAACAGACCGTGCAGGCATAATTACCGGTGATTTATTTGTTGACTGCACAGGTTTTACAGCAATGCTATTGGGAGAAACATTAGGCGTTGAAAAAATTTCAATAAGCGACATTTTATTTACCAACTGCGCACTCGCCACACAAATTGCTTACCCCTATGAGGATAGCCCTATAGCATCTGCCACTCTTTCTAGTGCGCAGACAGCTGGCTGGATTTGGGATATAGGCCTACCCACTCGTCGCGGTGTGGGACATGTATTTGCCAAGGAATATCAATCCATCGATCATGCCACGCAACAATTAATTAACTACATTGATGAAACTGGCGGTGATAGCTCGCACATCAGCATACGAGAAATTCATTTTAACTCTGGTTATCGCAAAGAATTCTGGAAACATAATTGTGTGGCAGTAGGCCTTTCTGCCGGTTTTTTGGAACCCTTGGAAGCCTCAGCATTGGTAATGGTTGAACTCTCGGCATTAATGATTGCCGAACAGCTACCTAGGACCACTTCCGCTATACCCATTATTGCCAAACGGTTTAATGAGCGATTTAGTTATCGATGGGAGCGAGCAGTAGATTTTCTCAAACTGCACTATCTTTTAAACCAACGAAATGACTCGCCCTTTTGGCAAGACAATCGCCAACCAAGCACCACTCCACTAGATTTAAGTGAGCGCCTTTTACTCTGGCAAAACACTTCGCCTCAACACTATGACTTTGACCGCACCGGTGAAATATTCCATGCACTAAGTTATCAATATGTTTTATATGGTATGGGATTTAAAACCAACCTCGTTTTCAGTACCCCCGCGGAAATACAAAAAATGGCGGCCGAATTGGTGATGAAAAATAAAATGATTACCAGACAATTACTAGATATTTTGCCGACACAGCGCAAACTACTACAAAAAATTAATCTATACGGCCTTAGCAGCATCTAAGGCTTTATGAGGAAAATTTCATGAAAACTGGAAACATTGTTTTACTAGACCCCGTTAAGCACAATAAGCTAGGTGTAAACACCGCCAAATTAAATAGCACCCATCATCAAGTTAATCGTGTTTACATTAATATTAATGAACTCTCAAATTTGGTACACGAATATCCCATATTCATTAATAAAAATAGTACTACGGGACAATTTCAACTAAATGCCATTTTGGGTTTTGAAACTGGCGAAAATTTGTATCTCCAACATGAGCAATGGAACGCACGCTTTATACCTATGGATCTATTAAGGCATCCATTTCAGGTAATATTTCCTGAAAACAACCCAAAAGCCATAGGCCAAATAGCCATCAATGAATCCAGTGAACTACTGGAAAATATTGCCCATGAGAAAGCAGAAGCGATATTCGACCATAATGGAAATCCATCCCCCTACCTCCTGCGAATCCAAAAAATGATTACACAGCTTATGAGCGGCGCACAATTATCGCGCATCGCCTTACAAGAACTGCATCAACATGAGCTATTAATGCCTATTACTTTGGATATAACACTCAACAACGGCGCACAAACAGCCTTGGAAGGTTTTTATGGTATAGACGAAAATGCTCTGCAACAACTCAGTGGTGCAGCACTTGAAGAGTGTCATAAAAGAGGCTATTTAAATCTTTGCTATTTATTACTTAGCTCAGCCACACATTTAGAAAAATTGATTTCCTGGAAAAGCAACCTCATTACCCCACTGGCGTAGGACGATATTATTGTACAGGAATAAAATTCAGTAATGGTAAAGAGAACCAATATTTGGGATTAGTCGGCAAGAGACTCGTATCAATTAAAGGATTGTTAATATAGATAACCTTGCGCGTAGAAAAATTAACGCGCTCAACTACAGCCTGAATCATGCGAGATTGATAAAATAAACGATCATAGCTGCCGTCATTGATCGCACGTTCCATACCGGATGAAATCAAATCGTAAAGCACTTTATTTCCTGTTGAAACATAAAAAAACATTGCAGATGGATAAACTAATAGCAGATTTTTTTCCACCTCAAGCTGAAGCTCGGCGCGATGTTCAAGATCCAGCCAAGGTTCATGCACCGCCAAGGACATATAATCAAAACGATGACTGGCCAACATCGACCATAGGTTCCGCCCTTGCGCTGCCGTGACAACCGGAATTCCAGCCGTTTGCAGTATTTTTGTATCGCCCCAAAAATAGCCCTGCCCCGCCGTTAACTTACGTAAATCTTCAAGTGTTTTTATGGAATTAAATCGATTCTGATCACCTTTGCGAATTACAAAAATTCGATACCCCAGCAATCCTTTAAAAATAGGGATTTTTATTGGCTTCAGATTTTTCTCCAATGGATTAGAGGCCGACGACCACTTTAGACTTAAGCTTCCCTCTTCGACCCGGCGGGTTTTTCTCGCATCAGTAATAACTTGCTCCAACTGAGTCAAGCAAACATTGACGTCTGTTTTTGACAAAGACAACACTAAGAGATCATAGATAAGCTTATCTTTTTCCGACTCAATAAGTGGAATCGTTGCTGTTAGAGAACAACCATGACAAATATAACTATTCAATAATATGAAACAAATAAAAGCATAGTTTATTATTATATTTTTACGCATCGGCAACAATTGACCTTTGTGATAGTGAAATCACCTATAACAACTGATTACACCCATTGACTCTTTATCCTTATAGAATATACCTGAAAATATAATTGTCGAACGTCTAAATTTTTCATTAAACGCTCGCAATAGATTCAAAATGGAATAACGCTTTAGAATGAGCAGTTAGCCTGACACCCGCTCCAATTTGAACGGATAAGTTTGATTTGCTCGCCACTGACCTACATACAAGTTTTCATCTTCATCCACGCAAAGTGCGTGGCAGTGGTTAAATACATCCCAGGTGCTGCGCATAGGCTGCAAAACACCATTGATATATTCAGGCTGAGTACCACCTAAATTAGCGACAACACGATTGTCGCGATCGAACACACTAATAAAACCTGAATCGTCGGCATTTTTTCCATCGATGTGCGACCAACATACCGGGGCAAAAAAATGATCGCCGCTAAACACCGGCCCACCTATGTAAGCTCCGGCCGCATCGATTGCTCCGCGATAATCGCCATTGAGTTCAAATAATTTTAATGCTCGCTCTGCGCGTGAGCTCACCATCAAATGCGGATCTTGCGGATTGCGTAAATCCACTTCTATGCCGTGGGTGTTTTTTAAATTGTGTGCAGGGTTGGCGTTATCGCCACCACCCCAGTGACGAATGTAACACCCATTGGCGTCGTACTGCAGTAGATAATCCGAGCCGTAGCCATCGGTAATGTAGAGATCGCCATTGGGCGCCACGGCTATGTCGGTCGGGCGAAAAGGTTGATCCGGGCGATAGACCCCAATTGTTTGTGGATGACCAATGGTATAAATCAAACGGCCATCCAAGGTGAGCTTAGCGATGAAGCCACTTTGCGCAATCACTTTATTGTAGGGTGATGCCCAATCATCGGTAGATTTGCCATCCCAATTGCGATTCAGCACCCAACCACTATCCACCAAATAAATAACATCTTCACCGTTTTCATTAACAATGCGCAGCGCATGTGCTCCCGGAAATTGCGTGCCCCAGGCATCGAGCAATTTGCCATCCTTGTTATACACAATCACGTTATTGCGCGGATGATCGGTCACCATCACTATGCGCCCCTGCGAATCCATCGCCAAGCCATGACAATTTTCTACCGGCGTTTTTTGCGCATCAAGCAAACCCCAGTGACTATTAACCCGATATTGAAAATCGCCCTGCCCTACAATCAGACCATGTGGATCAATATTGGATTTGGGCAAGGGAATATTTTGCTTAATCATTGGCGGGCAAGCTCCGAATAAAACAATAAAAAAGCTCTGCCGAGCACTACTCCGGCAGAGCAATAATCAACAACACGACTGAAAAAGTTATGCAGCCTTCCAATTCAGAATGGCGTCATCATCAACGGGATACAAAGGATAATAAATCGCTTCGTTTTCCTGGAACGCCTGATTGGTGATGGCGTTGTAGGCACAAATCATGGACCAGCGCGGTTCGGATGACCGATTCTCATTGGATTTGTGCAGCAAATTGCAATGGAAAAACAAAGTATCACCCGGCTCCAATTCAACATTGATCAGCTCGTGATATTTCATTGCTTCGTTCACAAACAACATATCAGCACCTTTTTGATCACCGGTTTTACTGTGATCCAAACGCCCTAAATGATGCGATCCTCTCAACACTTGTAGACAGCCGTTCTCTACCGTTGCACGGTTAATTGCCACCATACAACTCAAGGATTTTGGATACAGCATAAGGTTATCGCGATGCCAGTAACCAAAATCCTGATGCCATTCCCAGGCACCACCCACAAAGGGTTCTTTCATCATAATTTTGGTACTGGTGTGATAAATCGGCTCACCAATTAAGGTTTCTGCGGTATCCACCAAACGACGACCACGGGAAAACATACTGTAAAAATCATCGCCTGTTTGTTGCCACAAGCACACCTTGCTCACCTTTCCGGTGCCATCTTTTTTCTGCCAGGCTCGCTCATTTAAAGAGTCGTCATTAAAGGCGGCATCCTGTAAGCGTTTGATTTCTTCTGGCGTGTAGTAGCCACGCACAATCACATAGCCATCGCGATGGTAGGCATCAATCTGTTCTTGAGTCAGTTTTCTTGCATTCATTATCTGGTCTCCAAGGGGTTATGTCTGCATGCTTGCATTGCTAACAATCATCATTTAACAGATATTAAAAGGCAAGCATTTTATTTATATATAAATACTTTATTTCTATAAAAATAAAAAAACCTATACTCAAAACCGGTAATTTCTGTTTATTTGACGGCGGATAGGGTATTTTTGTGAATGAACTAATTTGCGGGTGAGCCAGTTGATGGACAAGAATGCATGGCTTGCCTCACCCTGAAAAATCGAGCTAGACACCAGACAATAGGATCAAACGACTTTGACTACTGCCAGCAATAAATACGCGGTTCCCGCTCTGGATAAAGGGCTGGATATATTGGAATACCTGGTGACTCAGGAGATGCCCAAATCTCAAACTGAGATCGCCCAAGGTTTGGGGCGCAACCCCAATGATATTTATCGGGTGCTGGTCGGCCTGGAGGCGCGGGGTTATTTGGTGAGAGATGAACTATCGGGGCGCTATCGGCTGTCGCTCAAGCTGTACAACCTATCGCGCAGTATTTCGCCTATCGATCAAATGCGCCAATGCGCGCTGCCCTATATGGAAGATCTGGCGGTCAACATTGGCCAATCCTGCTATTTGGCGATGCTCTACCAAAGCCAGACCATGATTATTGTGCACGCGCGCGGCCACAGTCCTATCTCGCTCAATATGAGTGAAGGCTCCCTATTCCCCACCATGACAACCACGGCAGGCAAGGTGTTACTTGCCAATAGCAACCCAGCCGTGCGCGATATGATTTTGGAGCGCGACGCCGACTACGCCAAACTCAGTAAAAATAAACGCACTGCCCTGATCAACGAATTGGAACCGATAAAACAAAATGGCTACCTCGCGGCACCAAGCCCTTTTATCGAAGGCGCCACCGATTTTGCCGCGCTCATTGGTAGACCAGAGGGTAAAGTGATTGCGGCATTGGCTATTTCGCCGCTCAAGTCGCACTGGAGCACCGCTATAGCACAGGAAGAACTGCACACACGGGTAGTGACCACTGCAAATAAAATTGCGCAGCAGCTAGGGGATTTGTAACTCGCGCCCTCCCTTCATCAAATTTTGTCAACATTTAACTATCGCCAGTCCGAACACTGAGTTAAAGTTTAGGCTCGGCCGCATCAAGTAGCACATTAATGCGCTGCGTGATGCCGCCATACCTACCGTTATAACTTTATGGTGAGTTAGATGATGATAAAAAAAGTACCCTATTCCTGCCTTCAATATCTATCGTTTCTCTGCACAGTTTTGCTCCTAAGCGCAATCAACAGTCAGGCCGCCGCCCTTGTCAGCGATATTGATCTCGACCCTGTAACACCGAAAACAATTCAATATCAGGTTCAAGGCAGTTTAATAAAAAAAATGGTGTTAGTCGTCGACAACCCAAAAAACTATGCCAACTTTAGTCTTTACGCCAACGATGAATTACTGCTCGACAATATTGATATTCCGCACTCTGGTCAGCAGCAATTAACCGCGCTCATCAAACTTCCTGCGCCGGGAAAACTTAAGCTCAGCCTTAGAGCCAACAACGCAATACTCAACATTCAGCGTCTTGAATTTATAGATATCCCCGATCAGCATGTACCTCAATTCGAAGACATCTCCGTTAGCGCTGGTATAGATAAAGTCAGTTCAATTAAATACGGGGGCCCCACAATCGCCGATATAGATAACGACGGCGATTACGATTTCATTGTGAATAATCACAATGAAGAGAGCAGCAAACTTTATTGGAATAATGGCGATGGTACTGTAACCAAACACAGTCAAAATCTGGCGCGCTGGTTTATGCACGATCTGCACGGCACCGCTGCTGGTGATTACGATAATGATGGCGATCTGGATTTGGTTGTCACCCAAGGTGGCGGCAATGGCACAGATCCCTCCAAAGCCAATTTCTATACCAATGACAATGGCACAATGATACTCACTACAGGTGATGTAGGTATCAACAAAGGAGGCCGTGGCCGCGCCGCACAATGGTCAGATATGGATTTGGATGGCGATTTGGATTTAATGCTCATTAACGAATCCAGCCTTACCCATGAAAAGCCGCAACATTTTTTTTACGAAAATAAAGGTGATGGAACTTTTACGCAACGCACAATCGCAGACTTGCAAGATCAGGAACCTTCGCGCTCTTTGGTGACCGATTTAAATCACGACAATATTGATGATGTGATTTTATTTGGCCCGCTTTCGGTTTGGCTGGGCAATGGCGATTTTACCTTCACCGATATTACCGCGCAATTTCCTGCCGAGGTCATCGCCCTACATAACATAATGGCAGTTGCCGATTTGGATATCGACAATGATGGGGATCAGGATCTTTACCTCGCACGCGGCAAAGAAGTTGAACACGGCAAAGGCGAAGCACCCGCAGTCGATCACGACCCCATCACGCAGGAGTTTTCGATCAAACCACGCGGTTTTAAAGGTGTGGATAAATTCGAATTCACCGCTGCAGGAAAAATCAAATTGCACAATTATTATTTTCTCGCACAAGGTGAATTCAGAGGAAAAGATTATCCTTTTTTTCTGGGTAGCAAAAAAACATCAAAAATGCTTTCTGCTAGACAGGAGCTGGAAATAGATCCAAGCGAAGCGCAAGGCTGGCCGGATAATATTGCGAAAAATGGTGTTTATTTTGGTTACTTGGGCAAAGGCCGCTGGAAAGCCGCATTAGTTCGCAACGGGGATATTTTTTGGAATTTTAAATTTAGCCTCTCTGGTGTCACTAGCGCCACTACCGAATTTATTCCCGAGAATCGCAACATGGATGACATTCTATTGCGCAATGACGGTGGAAAATTCACTGACGTATCACACGCATGGCAGATTCAACCCGGCGGTAATACATTGGGTGTCACCACGGGTGATTTTAATAACGACAGCCATCCGGATTTATTTCTTTATCGCTGGGGGAATATTGGCGCGCGCATTTCTGATTACATACTATTAAACGATGGCAAAGGTCATTTCTACACGCTGACACAACACGGCGCCAATGATGTTGGCGGCCCCGGCAATGGTGATATGGGCCATGCCTTTGATTTTGATTTGGATGGCGGCCTAGACCTATTAAATGGCAGTGAAGGTGGTGAATGGTATCTTTATCGCAACAAAAAAAATGAAACCGGACATTACGCATTAGTACGAGTGGGCTATTCACCTAAAGCCCATGTGGATGCCATAGGCGCTGAAGTTAAAATCACCACCGCGCAAGGTGTTTATCGCAAACGGGTAGGTTCAGCGGGAGGAATTTTTTCCCAAAGCCTGCTAAACATTGTGCATTTTGGTTTAGGGAATGCACAAACAATTGAGCGCATCAGTATTAGATGGCGCAATGGTGAAATTCAAAATTTCACCAACAAACCTGCCAATCAATTATTTGATACCAACAAAGCAGATTTAGAAAGTCTTCGCCTTGAACCGGCACAAACAAATCTACGCCAAGGTACAAAATTAAATCTCTCCGCCCACTTAACACCAGCCAATGGTGACACCCGGCTGCAATGGTCATCAAGCGATGAAAATATTATCGCTGTAGATCAGCAAGGCCAAATCACCGCGCTGGGTAACATTGGTCAAAGCGCGACTATAACGGCCACCAGCCCCACTAATGGAGTAAATGCGCAGAGCAACATTACCATTGAGCCTTGGTTTGCCGTGCCCGCAAAATCGCTAACACTCGAACCATCACCGACAAAATTATTGGTGGGTGAAAGCCTTACACTCACTGCTACTTTATTTCCAGCTCATGCCGACAACTCGGAACTCATCTGGAGCAGTAGCAATATAAAAGTCGTGCGGGTAGATGCAGCGGGAACAATCACCGCACTACAACCCGGCACTGCAATTATCAAAGTAGCTTCCGCAAAACAACCTACTGTCAAAGACACCATAAAACTGCACGTGGCGCCGACCATCGCACCCTTTATAAAATTTACGAATGAGAAAAAATTGCGCGATAAGGTATGGACTCAAAACGATAAAATTACTTTAACCGTCGAATACCACGCCGGATCAGGTAATAGAGTTATTGCGTCAGATGAAGGGGGAATTCGCTTTTGGCTGCGCCATTTTCAATCCAAATGGGTCCCAGTGAAAGACAGAGTCCTAATAGATGCAAGCGCCTTAAAAACTGAATCAGGAAAATCCACCATGACCTTTTCGTTTGAAGATCTAATCCCTAGTGCCGAGCTACCCACAGGCCAGTTTTACCAACTGCGTGCTTCATTTGTATCCAGTAATGGCAAAATGTATGACGCCACTATTGATGATATAAAGATTGTTCCCTCTGTCCACTAAACACTTTCAATTTTTATTTATGTCCAAGGACGGATTTACTCACAAAAGATTCAAATTAAACGTTTGAAAACTATTTGGTCTTTTGACAGTTCATCGAATTTATAAAGACACTCTCTCAATTCAATTTTTCAATATTAATGAACCAATAATAAACATTATTTTCATCAATGAAATATCTCACTCTTTTTTGTTAACCTGATCAAAAAGATAACCCACTTCGTGAGCCTCCCTGTCTTCCTTAATTTTATCTTTACGCTGCTGCTCCAATTCTTTTTTCTTTTTGTTTACTTCTTCCAGGATAGGCAGCGGATCAAGCCCGCGCCAGAGCGGCAGCATAGACATCATGGTTAACAATAGACTGCTCGCGCGCAAAGACCACACCAGCAAACCGGTAGTGACAGAAAAAGTCAGACCAGCCACCACGGCCCTGCGATCCTGCTCTTCTACCATGGCCTCATCCATTTGGGCGCGCAAACGGCGCACTTCATTATCAAAATCCGCCTCTTCCCAAGGGGCAAAACCGGCGTCTGGCGCAATCAAGCCTGCCAAATTAGGTGAGGCGGTTAAGGTGGTAAGCGGAACATTGCCATCGCTATTGATCTCCTCAGCACGTTCATAATCGCGGCTGGACTTATCGTTAATCACCGCGTCAGTGTGGTTGCTATCGCCGGTTTCCACGATAATTTGTTGGGCGTCCAAGCCATCGGGAAGCAGTGGCTCAAGGCTGTTATTGCCACCCTGATTTGGCAATTCACCGGGAATCTCGGGCAGATCTGTATCTGCACCATCAGGGGTTTTTGGCCCATCTGTGGTAGGCGGTGTTGTTGGAGGTGTGGTAGGCGGCGTTGTTGGAGGGGTTGGCGGCTCTACCGGCGGCACAGTAACGGGTGGCTTTTCCAACGCAGCTACAGTGACTTTAAACGAGGTTTCTACCCAAGCGCCATCGCTGTCTTTCGCGCGCAGAGTAATGGTTGACTCGCCACCGGTTTGAGAGGCAAACGAGAGCGTCATAAGGCCAGTAGCCGGGTCGATTTGAATACTGGGAACCGCGCTATTATTGCTGTTTTGCATCAGCGTCCAACTGAGCGTGGTGCCATTTTCCACATCGCTAAATACGGTGCGCAAATTCATCTGCTGAGGTGCGGTGCCAGCCTTGACGCTAATATCCGCCATGCCGCTCGACACAGGCACATCGTTTACCGAGGCGATATGGATGCGTACCAATGCATCAACCCAAGCGCCCTGCTCATCTTGTGCACGCACCACGACATCGCTGCTGCCAAATTGATTGGCACCATAGTTCAACTGCAATTTACCGGTGGCAAGATCAATACTCGCATTGCTCGCCAAGGCCGGGTTGCTATTGCTAACGACAGAAAACACCAGATTGCGGGTGGCAGTTTCCTCATCGCTAAACAAGGCCCATAAATCAACCTGATCACCAGCCGCGTCTTCAACATTATTGATGACGATACTGCCGGTGGTTTCAGGCACATCATTGACCTCTTCCACGGTCAACTCAAATTGAGCTGTCGCAGCGGCCATGCCATCACTGGCGATAATTTGGATACTTAGGTTTCCAACGTCCGCCTGGCTAGGTGTGCCACTAAAACTCAGCGTCGCGGCATCAAATACCAACCAGCTTGGCAAGGGCGCGCCGCCAGCTAATTGCGCGCTATAGACTAAGGTGGTGCCCACATCGGCATCAGTAAACATGCTAGCGAGGAAAGTTACACTGAACGGTAGATCTTCCAGTGCGGTTTGGTTGGCCGGAGGATTTACCAGCACCGGTGCGTCATTAACGTTGTTCACGACAATAACAAAGCTATCGCTAATAGAGCCGCCATTTGCATCACTCGCCGTCACCAATACATTGATGCTGCCGATATCGCCCGCCGTCGGAGTACCGCTAAAACTGCGCGTCGCGGCATCAAAACTTAACCAGGCTGGCAAAGGCCCACCGCCTACCAATTGAGCGGAATAACGTAGCGGATCACCCTCTGGGTCAACAAAGGTCGACACGGGAAAACTGAAATCAAAGCGTTGGTTCTCGGCAGCCACTTGATCGGCAATGGGTGACTGTACAAACGGCGGTGCATTGACCGGCAAACTAGTGACAGTGAGAACAAAACTATCGCTCACTGAACCGCCCTGTCCATCATTCGCAGTGACTTCAATATTGATACTGCCCACATCACCAAGCGCAGGTGTACCGCTAAAAGTACGGGTGGCAGAATTAAAACTCAACCAAGTGGGCAAGGGTGCGCCGCCAGCAAGTTGCGCGCTGTAAGTCAGTGTGTCGCCAACATCCTGATCAGCAAATACATTGGCGCCAAAGGTGAAGTTGAAAGCGGTATTTTCAGTTGCACTCTGGTCAGCAATTGGGAAAGCAACCGTAGGCGCATCGTTGGTGTTGGCGACGACTATATCGAATGTGTCAGTGACCGTTCCGCCATTACCATCATTGGCGATTACATCGATTGATACAGTGCCGACAAAAGCATTCGTTGGTGTACCGCTAAAGGTGCGCGTTGCTGCATCAAAACTTAACCACGCGGGTAAGGCACCGCCACCGGCAAGTTGCGCGCTGTAGCTGAGCGTATCGCCAACGTCCGAATCTGCAAATGTATTAGCGGCAAACTGAAAATTAAACGCAGCATCTTCCGTCGCATTTTGATTGGGGATTGGATTGGCAACCGTAGGCGCATCGTTAGTGTTGGCGACGACTATATCGAATGTGTCAGTGACCGTACCGCCATTACCATCATTGGCGATTACATCAATTGATACAGTGCCAACAAAAGCATTCGTTGGTGTACCGCTAAAGGTGCGCGTTGCTGCATCAAAACTTAACCAAGTGGGTAAGGCACCGCCACCGGCAAGTTGTGCGCTGTAGCTGAGCGTATCGCCAACGTCAGAATCTGCAAATGTATTAGCGGCAAACTGAAAATTAAACGCAACATTTTCAGTCGCATTTTGATTGGGAATGGCGTTGGCAACTGTGGGGGCATCGTTAGTGTTGGCGACGACAATATCGAATGTGTCAGTCACCGTTCCGCCATTGCCATCATTGGCGATTATATCGATTGATACAGTTCCAACAAACGCATTCGTTGGTGTACCGCTAAACGTGCGAGTTGCTGCATCAAAACTTAACCAAGTGGGTAAGGCACCGCCACCGGCAAGTTGCGCGCTGTAGCTGAGCGTATCGCCAACATCAGAATCTGCAAATGTATTAGCGGCAAACTGAAAATTAAACGCAACATTTTCAGTCGCATTTTGATTAGGAATCGCATTGGCAACCGTGGGGGCGTCATTGGTGTTGGCGACAACAATATCAAAAGTGTCAGTTACTGTGCCGCCGTTGCCATCGCTGGCAATCACATCAATTGAAACTGTGCCAACAAAATCATTCGTAGGTGTGCCACTAAACGTGCGTGTCCCGCCATTAAAACTTAACCATGCAGGCAGTGCTCCACCACCGGCTAGTTGTGCGCTGTAGATGAGCGTATCGCCAACATCCGGATCGGCAAATGTATTAGCGGCAAATTGAAAATTAAACGCGGCATCTTCAGTCGCATTTTGATTGGGGATGGCATTGGCAACCGTGGGGGCGTCATTGGTGTTGGCGACAACAATATCAAAGGTGTCAGTTACTGTTCCGCCGTTGCCATCGCTGGCAATCACATCAATTGAAACTGTGCCAACAAAATCATTCGTAGGTGTGCCACTAAACGTGCGTGTCCCGCCATTAAAACTTAACCATGCAGGCAGTGCTCCACCACCGGCTAGTTGTGCGCTGTAGGTGAGCGTATCGCCAACATCCACATCACTAAACGTATTGGCAGCGAAAGTAAAATTAAATGCGGCATCTTCAGTCGCGTTTTGATTGGGAATTGAATTGGCAATGGTAGGTGCATCGTTAGTGTTTGCAATCACCAAATCAAAGGTATCTGTTGCCGGTGTTCCGCCTTTTGCATCATCTGCAGTTACTTTAATCGAGATAGTGCCCACATCTGCATTGACGGGAGTACCCGAAAATGTGCGGGTTGCCGCGTCGAAATTTAGCCACCCAGGCAATGCACTGCCATCCGCCATAGTTGCGCTGTAGGTCAACGTATCGCCATCAGCATCGCTAAAGGTATTGGCGGCAAATTGAAAATTAAAGGCTGCATCTTCTGTGGCACTTTGATTCGGAATTGGATTGGCAATTTGAGGGTTATTATTGATGCCGCTGGAAACTTGAAAAGCCAAGTCGCGATCAGGGTCAGGCGTGCCCGTACTGGAGTGGTAAGATCCATTGGGATACACATTGGTATTATGAATACCGACACTCACCAATCCATCAAAGCTGGTGGTTTCTACTTTAATAAAATAAATTTGATTGTCATTTAGCGCGACGCCAGAAAAATCAAATGCCTCCCAACTCAATACTGTATTTAATCCCGCCGAGGTTTTGGTATCGCTCGCAACAACAGTACCGTTATAAGTAGATGATATTAATGAGACAGTAATAGTCTGTGCGCTGGCAGAGGGATCTTTTCTGATTTGTAAAATAATCGAATCAATTGTGTAAGTTGCGCCCACACTGTCATGTGCAAACGACTGATACAAAGGCACGCCCGATGAGAGTGATTGAGTATTTGTAGCTGGACCAGAAGATTCATAATTAACGTTAGTGGCGCCAACGTTATCGACTTGCAAATCAAAAAAATCCGACAAGGAGGTTGTGCCGTCATTGGCAATCACTTCAATCGTGATATTGCCTACATCACCATTGGATGGGGTACCACTGAACGTGCGAGTTGCCGCATCAAAGGTGAGCCATGCAGGTAATGGTGCTCCACCGGGCCTCTGCGCTGTGTAGGTTAGTGTGTCACCGACATCTTGATCATGAAATGTATTGATTGGAAAGGTGTAGTTATACAGTGCATTTTCCGTCGCCGTCTGATTCGGAATTTGATTTGCAACAGTCGGTGCGTCATTGGAGTTGGCAATAACAATATCAAAATTGTCGGATACCGTCGCTCCCGCGCTGTCAGTCGCGATCACCTTAATTGACAGCGTGCCTACATCCGCATTGACTGGAGTGCCAGAAAAAGTGCGCGTTGCTGAATCAAAACTCAACCACCCTGGCAATGGGCTGCCATCAACTAACGTTGCGGTATAGGTAAAACTTGTACCCAGATCGCCATCGCCAAATGCATTCGAGGGAAAAGTGTAACTGAACGCCGCGTCTTCAGTGGCGTTCTGATTGGGAATCGGAATATTGACAAAGGGCAAGTCATTAATATTGACGATAGTCAGATCAAAGGTTTCATTTACGGTTCCACCAAAGCCATCGTTAGCCGTAACTCTAATACTGATGGTGCCAATATCGCCGTCATCAGGGACGCCACTAAACGTACGCGTACCCGCATTGAAATTGAGCCACGCAGGAAGTGGATTTCCATCCGATAAAGTAGCGGTATAGGTCAGCGTATTGCCATCAACATCGTTAAAGGTATTGGCTGGAAATGTATAACTGTAAAGTGACTCTTCATTGGTTGATTGATCGGGAATTGCATTGGCAACGATAGGTGCATCATTAACTGAAGTAACGTTGATGGCTACTGTGTCTGTATCTGTTTTATCAAAGTCTCCGGTACGACCTGCACCTTTATCATTGGTCACTATGGTGAAAACATCGGCACCAAAAAAATTACTGGCTGGGGTGTAGTTAAGCGTAGCGGCAAGTGTTGCATTAATTTGCGCCATAGTGCCGGTTAATACCACGGTGGCGGTACCACTACCTGAAATAGCGGCTGAGCCACCACTAACAGATAAAACACCGTGACTAACACTTAAAGTTACTTCCACATCCCAAAGATTGTAGTCGTCGATATCGCTAATACTAACACCCGAAATAGCAACAGTCGTGTCTTCTACTGTAGTAATCGGCCCCGCCGGAACTGTATTAACGGGATTGTCATTCACGTAGCTCACGTCAATTTGAAGGTTATTAGCACTTTGGTCGGTATCCACACCACCGCCCGCAGTACCGCCGTCATCTCTAACCTGAAACGTCAATACCGCATAATTCGTAGCATTTTCATTGGCTGCAGGGGTAAAAATTAACTTTCCCGCATTGATATCAGCAATAGTAACAAATTGATTTACGCTTACAGGGCCACTTCCCGTAACCGAGAATGTGCCACCACCACCTATAGCAGTAATTTTTACACCAGCAAAACTATTGCCGTCAGGATCACTAAAACCAAAATTAGCCGCTGTTAAAACTTTAGGCGTATCCTCCTGTGTATCGATTACGTTATTTGTCCCAACTGGAGCCTGATTAACGGCCCCTGAAATTGTAAAACTCATGGTATTGGGGGTCATGTCGAGAGTATTGCTCGCACCATTATCTTGCACTTGAAAGGTATAGCTCGAAGCGCCAGCCGCTACAGCGGCTGCATCCGGCGTATATTTCAAAAAACCAAAATCGATATCGCTTTTTGTAACCGTTTGACCAGCTGTAATCGCAATGCCGCTAAGGGTTAAGGTGCCATTGGTAGGTAATGTAGTAACTTTTACTCCCGCCATAACATCCCAAGGGCTATCGACGGTCTCATGAAAACCAAAGGAAGCCGCATAGATGGTGTAGGCACTTCCGGCAGCGATAGGAATAGATATGTCAGTGCCACTAGGAGGGTTGGAACCAGCCAACAACCCCTGCCACTCAAGATATGACTTGGCAGAAAAAAGTTCGGGGGCATCTATCTGCCCATACTTAATCTCCAATACCCAATCCCCACCTTCACGACTATTACCGGTATGGTCATTACTTGCCGCTACATCAGCGCCGGTCAAATCACTTAATTGGCGCAATAAGTTGATACCACTTTGGTTTGCCGCCAAATCACAGCCATACAAGAGAATATCGGCCTCATCGCTCAACGCCATGTTCCAAGCCACAAATTGCTGGGCGTACTGGTCAATATAATTTTCATTAAGTACTTGATTTCCGAGCATTAGATTACCGGTCACACCATGAGAAATCACATGAATGACTGAAATGCTGCTAGCACTAGCAAGATAATTGCTGATTTGAGCAATGCCGTCTTGGGTGGTATCGAGATAGACGATGGCGGTGGAGTCGGCATCTGTACGGTTGCGGATATCTTCAACCAAAATTTGGTAACCATCGACCCCTGTATCAACAAATACCAGCGTAGTAGCGGAAGATTGAGTGTTGGGTGCAATATCGGCCTGAGGATCTGTATCAGGAACGGATTGAAGCCCAGAATCCTGGCCTTCCATCATCGGCGGGGTATCTGGCATATAGATACTAACCAGATCGACCTGCTCTGCCGCCTGCGCTAAAGACAGCCAATCAGAATTGCCATCATCGAAGACAGCAATATCTGCGGTGGCAGAGAACAATAATCTTGGCTCCAGAGCTTCAATTAAAGGACGACGCGGTGACCTTGACATAGATACCGAACCTATCTTAGGACTAACATCGGGGGCCAAGCATGTGCGTGCCGGACTGGACCACACGCTGGCATTGTTAACATTTTACACAAAGATAGGATGAGTGTCGCAAAAAAAGTCCCAAGATGCCCGACAACAGACTTGTTTTGAGCGCGAGCAGAGGAGCGCCCTTTGACTCATTGCCCGGCATTGGGCAGCGCAACCTTGAAAACACAACTCAGAAATGGATTAGCAGCAATAACAGTTCCCAGCGCTTATCTACAGGATTTACCGACTAATTTTTAAATTGGATACACCCACATTTACCTACGTAAATTACTTTACAGACAAAGTGTGTAAACAGTCGCTCCAAACCTGCAACCAATGTGCGCACTCCTTCTCATACTTATGCAGGTCATATGTCCCCTCAATGCCACGACGGGAGTGTCCCAAGATCGCTTCAGCAACTTCGTTTGGACAACCTAATCTTGATAAGCCAGTTCGCACCGTGCGGCGCAAATCGTGCGGAGTCCAAGGCTCTATATCCAACATGCGACCATCAGTTCTCAAGCGCCATGCCTGTTCGGTGAGTTGCTTTTGTTGCAGCGGCTTTTTACCTTTTAGCGAAGGGAACAAATACTCGCCGGTGGTTAATTTCAACATTTTTAAAAATTCAACTGCTTGAGTAGACAACTGTACATGGCGCTCCACACCGGTTTTTGTATCGCGCAAGTGCCATGTCTTTTTATCAAGGTCGATATCTCTCCATGCTGCTGCACAGACCTCGCCAGTGCGACAACCAGTCCACAGGGTGAACCTGAGTACATTTTTTTGTGTGGTCGAGTAAGCCGAGCCTGGTAACCATTGCAACAGCTTTTTCAATTCCACTTCGGAGAGAACGCGTTTGCCGCGCTCACTGGTTAATTTAATTTTTGCCTGCCGTAATCCCGCCTTTGCGAGCAATGCTGGATTGGCAAATGTATCGGGTAATTTTTCCAAACCAATTGCGTACTCATAGGCAGCAGACAATTCCCGCAATACGCTACCGGCTTGGACATTCGCGCCACGCTCGATAATCGCCATTACCATCGAGGTGATGTCTTTACGAGTGATATTCGCAGCAAGATGATCACCCAACACTCTCACTGCGTCCCCATAGAGAGTGCGCCTAGTTTCAGACTGCCCTTTTAGTTTGCGGGCACCGGGAATAACCCGCCCGTCTACTTTGCGATCTTCAATGTGCTGCGTCAGGTAGAGCTCAACCATATCTCTTACAGTAAAAGTAGCGGAAAGGTTTTTCTCTTGATTGATTTTGGCTTCTTCTAGGATACGCTCACGCCGCTCAGTAGCAGGACAACGCCCATTGGCGCGGATCAACTTTAACTCTGAGCATTTGAGGCGCGCCTCTGCCAGTGAGACTGTGGGATAATGCCCGATACTTATTTGCACCAATTTATTGGTTAGTGGGCTGCGATAGCGGTAGATAAAGGTCTTAATCCCTTTTGCGCCGCAGGTTACCCTCAAACCGCGATTCTCACCCGAATCAGCCAGCTCCTTTGAAGTAGGCTTCATGGTTTCGATGGCTCTACTGGTAAGAGCTTTGGCGGGTTTATCATCTTGGGGGATAATCTGCATCGTCAATCCAAGCCTCTGAATTAGTGAAGGATTTTCAAATTAGTATAGGTTGTTTTGTAAGAGTGATCATACATCAAACAACCTATACTTCAACCTATACTAATTTGTGCGATTACAGGTTATATCAGGGTGTTTCATGATGTATCACACGAACTTCCAACATCAATTAATTAACATTTAAATCAATAACTTAAAAGATATTTACGCAATGAATGCAATAGAACCAACAGATCAGCATACACCTATGATGCAGCAATACTTACGCATTAAAGCCCAGCATAAAGACGAGCTGGTGTTTTATCGCATGGGGGATTTTTACGAGCTGTTTTTTGATGATGCGAAACGTGCGGCGGAGATTTTGGACATTACCCTTACCGCGCGCGGAAAATCTAACGGTGAGCCGATTCCGATGGCGGGGATTCCGTTTCACTCGGCCGATGGTTACCTCGCCAAGCTGGTGAAAGAGGGTGTTTCGGTCGCGGTGTGTGAGCAGATTGGTGACCCTGCGACGAGCAAAGGGCCGGTTGAGCGCAAGGTGGTGCGTATTGTCACGCCGGGTACGGTGAGCGATGAGGCGCTGCTGGATTCGCGCCGCGATAATTTGTTGGTGGCATTGCATCAGGCGGGTGAGACGTTTGGTATTGCATCGCTGGATATGGCCAGTGGCCGTTTTCTGGTGTTGGAAGTGGAAGGGTTGGAATCGGCGCTGGGTGAATTGCAGCGGCTGAACCCGGCGGAATTATTAATTAGCGATCACATCACCACACCGGCATTAGTCGAGAATCGCAAAGGGTTGCGCCGCCGCGGCCCTTGGGAATTTGATTTGGAAACCGCCGAGCGTTTGTTGATCCAACAATTCGCGACGAAAGATCTCGCTGGTTTTGGTTGCGACCATTTAAAAGCAGCCATATGTGCCGCCGGTTGTTTATTAAGTTACGCGCGCGAAACCCAGCGCACTGCCCTGCCCCATGTGCGCAGCCTTGCGCATGAAAACCGTGATGAAGCGGTGATTATGGATGCAGCGACACGGCGCAATTTGGAATTGGATATCAACCTGACCGGTGGCGATGAACACACGTTATTTTCAGTGTTGAATCGCGCCGCCACTAGCATGGGCAGCCGCTTGTTGCGCCGCTGGTTGAACCGCCCGCTGCGCGATTTGGATTTATTAACTGGCAGGCAAGAGGCAATTGCGGAGCTGCAACACAATTATGCGTTTGAAATTTTCAACGGCATTTTAAAACGCGTGGGCGATATGGAGCGCATTCTCGGCCGCCTGGCATTGCGCTCCGCGCGCCCGCGCGATTTATCGCGCTTGTTGATGTCGATTGGTACTTATCCGGAATTGCAAAACGAACTTGCGCAAAAAAAATCGCCGCAATTAAAAAATCTTGCACAGCAAATTTCTACTTTTCCCGATTTAGTGGAATTGTTGTCGCGCGCGATTATTGAAAACCCGCCGGTAGTAATCCGTGATGGCGGTGTGATTGCAGAAGGTTACGATGCTGAATTGGATGAACTGCGCAACATCAGCACTAACGCCGGGCAATATTTGTTGGATTTGGAAACGCGCGAACGCGAACGCACCGGCATTCCAACCTTAAAAGTCGGTTACAACCGCGTGCACGGTTATTTTATTGAATTGACCTCGGCGCAATCAGAAAAAGCGCCTGCAGACTATATTCGTCGCCAGACGTTAAAAAATGCCGAGCGTTACATCACACCGGAATTAAAAGAATTTGAAGATAAAGCGCTCTCTGCACAAAGCCGCGCGCTTGCGCGTGAAAAAGCACTTTACGAAGAACTGATTGATATTTTGAATGTGCAATTAGTTCCACTGCAAGATTCCGCTGCAGCCGTTGCAGAATTGGATGTGCTTGCCACATTGGCAGAACGTGCGGATGCACTGGGTTTTTGCAAACCGGAATTATCGTTGCGTGCAGGCATTCATATTGTTGGTGGCCGTCACCCGGTGGTGGAACAGGTTACCAGCGCGCCCTTTGTGCCGAATGATCTGGAATTTAATCCGCAGCGCCACATGCTCATCATCACCGGCCCGAATATGGGTGGTAAATCCACGTATATGCGGCAAGCAGCATTAATCACACTGCTTGCGCATATTGGCAGCTTTGTTCCAGCGCAACGCGCAACAATTGGCATTGTTGACCGTATTTTTACCCGCATTGGTTCAGCCGATGATTTAGCCGGTGGCCGCTCTACCTTTATGGTGGAGATGACAGAAACCGCGAACATTTTGCACAACGCTACCGAACGCAGCTTGGTGTTGATGGATGAAATCGGGCGCGGCACCAGCACCTTTGATGGCCTCTCGCTTGCGTGGGCTTGCGCTAAACATCTCGCGGAAAAAGTGCGCGCGTTTACTTTATTCGCCACACACTATTTTGAAATTACATCGCTGCCTGAAACGGTTTCCGGAATCGCTAACGTGCATTTGAATGCAACCGAACACAAAGACAATATTGTGTTTTTGCATAAAGTGCAGGAAGGGCCAGCGAGCAAAAGTTATGGTTTGCAGGTAGCAAAACTCGCGGGAATTCCGGCGCAAGTCTTGGCGGAGGCACAGCAGCAATTGCATTTGCTGGAAAACGGCGAGCATCCGCACTCGATCAAATCAAACGCAAGCCCCGCTAGCGCAGTAGAAGCGGTAACTGCTTCGCTAAGCAATGCGGCGAATCCTCCTATCGCCGAATCACCGGCACATGCGCCCGCTATTGAATCACCAGCGCAATCAGGTTTGTTTGATAGTTTGCCGAACCCGGCGTTGGCGGCATTGCATAAAATCAATCCGGACAATTTATCGCCGCGTGAAGCGCTTGAGCAGTTATACAAACTAAAAGAACTTTACTCTAGAGGTAAATAGCGCGCGGAAAATGACAAAAGAGCATTAGTAAATTTGATATGGGTTATCACCAAAATCGGTATTCAAAAAGAACCATTCTCAACTGCGCTTTTTCCCACTGAAATCAACACTTTTCGGGGGTATTTCAGCGGAAAAAGCCTACCCAAACCGGGTTTGGCTGTTTAGAATGCGCGCTTCTTGCGTATCGCCTTTGTGCAGCGCACACTCATTACTGAATTCTGTTACTTGTGGGAGTCTCCTATGACGTTTGTAGTTGGGGAAAATTGCATCAAATGTAAACACACTGACTGTGTGGAAGTTTGTCCGGTAGATTGTTTCTACGAAGGCCCCAATTTTCTGGTGATTCACCCGGATGAATGTATCGATTGCGCACTGTGCGAACCAGAATGCCCGGTAGGTGCCATCTTCTCGGAAGATGAGTTGCCGGAAGACCAAGCGGTATTTCTGGAATTGAACGCCGAACTGGCGCAGGTGTGGCCAAACATCACCGAGATGAAAGATGCCCCCGCCGACCACGCCGAGTGGGATGGCGTTCCTGGCAAACTGCAATATCTGGAGCGCTAATTGCCACAAGCAATCAGCCTGCTAACAAAAACCGCGCACTGCGCGGTTTTTTTTCGCCTGTAATCAAAAAGCCCTGTGCTACACTCTTTGAAGTCTTGCCAAGACCATAAACTCTCGTCAATCACACTAATAACGAGGAACAAGCTATGGGGATTAACGATAAGCCTTACAGCGAAAAGCGCGATTTTATCCGGATGAAAATCGGTGCACCCTTGAGTGCAAAACTGGCCTCTTCGGCCGATGTCATTGAGGGTTTATGCCTGGATTTAAGCGGAGGCGGCCTGCAAGTGGAAGCCAAGCAAAGCCTTCCGGCGGGCACTGAAGTTGAGGTGGAAGTGTCTTCCGATCACGGCCACAGCCCAACATTGAAAGCCAAAGCGAAGGTTGCGCGTGTATCAACCAATGATAATGGCGATTACATTTTAGGGCTGGAAATTATCCAGATACTGCCCAACTAGAACCGCCTCGATAAATGCGCTGCAGCGCTTAACAAACGCGCATAACAAAACGGCCACTGAAAAGTGGCCGTTTGCAATTAAAACTCCCCGTCAAAATCCTCTTCGTCGAAGTCTTCTGAACCAAAATCGTCCTCAACCTCACCGTTATTGATCAGATAGTCGCGGCGCTGCAAATACACATCGCGCACAAAGGTATAGCGGTCGCCGGTAATATTCTTTTCAAGATCCAGCAAACTTGCGCGGGTATCCATCAACTCAAATGCGCGCACCGTGTTTTCGGTACGCACGTGATCGATATAAGTAGTTGGGTCGGTATACCAATCGATGGGTTTACCAAAACCGTCGCGCACAGTGCTTGGCCCTAAAAATGGCAGCACCAGATAAGGCCCCTGCCCTACGCCCCACACCGCCAGCGTCTGGCCAAAGTCTTCATCTTCGTCGGCTGGCAAATGCATGTATTTGGCAACGTCCAGCAAACCGCCAATCCCCAAGGTGCTATTTACCAGCAAACGCCCGGTGTCATGCGCGGCACCTTTGAGATCCCACTGCAATACGCCGTTGATCACATTGGGTACTTCCTGGATGTTGTCAAAAATATTCCCAACACCGGTTTCTAATGGATCGGGCATGACAAATTTGTAACTTTTCGCCAAAGGTTTGAGTGTCCAGCGATCAACCGCATCATTGAATTTAAACATGGCACGGTTATATCCCTGCCAGGGATCCTGGTCTGCGGCCTCTTGGTCATCCTGCGCAAACACGCCAAGTGGAATGACCAAGCCCAATGCAACCGCTAACCCGGCAACCAATGGACGTAAGGAGAAAGACGATGAAGGCGAGAGATTAAGTTTCATAAGTTCCCTGGAAGATAAGGCAAGCGATTCTTGGCTGAATGACGAACCTGAATTGCGGAAAAAGAGAAAGTACATCTGCCCGATAGGATGGGCGCTATGCCGGTCACTTTAACCAATCATCCCCCCGCCAACAACCGCCTTTACCGCGAAAAATTGCGCCAGTTACAAATTGCAACAAAGCCTTTTTGACATATTTCTGACATCTAACCGAAATAAAACTTTCATCAAACTGTCGTCCAGATTTCATATTTGTCATCAAAGATAGCGCCACAAACGCAGAAGCGGACAGCTATCACAAAAGCCGCAGCGTTCACATTTCCCTTATCAGAGTTCCCTTACTAGAAGAGAGTGGCCCATGAAACTGAAAAATCTTTTTGCATTGAATGTACTCGCTGCAACCCTGGCTGCCTGTGGTGGTGGCGATATCAATTTGAACCCAAGCAACACTGTGACTGATTCAAACAACAACACCACTAACAACAACGGTGCCAGCAGCTCTTCAGTTGCCACTAACCCTTGCGCCTCTTATGAGTTGGGCGGTCAAAAATTCCAGGGGACCTTCAGCGGTAATAACTGTACTTACGGCGTAACCTTTGTAAGCGATACCCGCCCACTGACTACTGACCTTGAAATCCCTGCCCTTGCAAACAACGGCGTACATATCTTCCAGGACAGCTTGTTTATTGGTGAAGATGTAGATGCCAACGATGTTGCCGCTGGCGTTAAAGTACCAGCAGCAGGTGCTGGCCCCATCCTGACCATTAAAGCAGGTGCGAAATTAGCATTCAGCAACCCGGTTGATTACGTACGTGTAGCGCGCGGCTCACAAATTTTTGCAGAAGGCACTAAAGAAGCACCAATCGTATTCAGTGCGACCAAAGATTTGATTGAAAAATCAGCGACCGAAGGTGATCGCGGCCTGTGGGGTGGTATCCAAATCCTCGGCCAAGGCTTGACCAACAAGTGTACCGACCCAAGCAACTGTCACGTGACCTCTGAAGGCCGCCCAGGCACTTACGGTGGTAACAACAACAGCGAATCATCAGGCGTATTGCGTTACGTTGTTGTTAAGCACGCCGGTTATGAAGTAGTTGATGGCAATGAATTGAACGGTATTACTTTCTATGCTGTTGGCTCAGGCACTGTTGTCGATTACGTACAAACCTACTCTACCCGTGACGATGGCTTTGAAATGTTCGGCGGTGCAGTAAACCTCAAGCACGTAGTTGCTGTGAACGTTGCCGATGACTCTTTCGACTTCGCTGACGGTTACGTAGGTAACATCCAATTCGCACTGGCCATCCACACCTCTGGTGCAAACCGTTGTATCGAAGGCGACAACACTGGCGAAGGCCGTGGCGATGGCATTCTGCCAATGACTCACCCACGTATCTCCAACCACACCTGTGTAACCAGCGCGGTTGATACCAACCAAGGCACCTTCCCAACCTCTAAAGGCGACTCAGAAGGCCCATTGCTGCGTGAAGGCACCCAGTTCGAAATCTACAACTCAATCATTACCTCTAACGCCACCGGCATGTCATCTAACGAATGTTTTGAACACGACGATACCGAAGGCCCACAAACTGGTGATGCGATGGAAGCAGGTATCTCTGTTGTTAAGAGCACCCTAGTTGCCTGTACCGAAGCGATCAAAACCGGCAAGGTTGACCCAAGCAATGCTGGTTTCAACCTGAAAACCTGGTTCACCGCCGCAGGTAACAACAACGTGGTAATCGACTCTGCTTTCACCGGTGGTTTGCCAGCCAACATCCTCAAAGATTTGGCCACCAACCCACGCGCTTACCTGACTCTGGCAAGCATGACCGATGGCAACGCGGCGGCGATCACTGTACCGGTAACCGACGTGACCAAACTGTCTGAAAAACCTTCTACTACCACTGCACCGGTTGCAGGAAGCAACGACTTCTTTGACAGCGTGAACTTCATCGGTGCGGTTAGCGAAAGCAACGACTGGGTTTCAGGCTGGACTGTAGGCATGACCGCCAACTAATTCAGGGCATACATACGCCTTGTTGCTGGCAACGGAAAAGAGGCGCCCTAGGGCGCCTCTCTTTTTGATAACACCGGATGCCAAGCCCTGCAGACCAACGAATCAGAAAAGGTTATGACCATGCAAAACTGTTTACTCAACCGTCACAAATTATTTCTCGCCATTTCTGCGGCCTCTCTTTCCGTGTTGGCACAACCCGGCTTCGCCCAGGAAGCAGATGAACAACAAGCCATTCCAATGCCTGCGATAGAAGCGCCCGTGCTGGAAGAAATGTTAGTCACCGGCCGCCAACAAAGCGGTGCACAAACGATTGTGCAGGAGCGTATGGAAGATGCGTTCGCTGCTGACCTGATGGGTTCAGACCAAATTTCCCGTACCGGTGACTCCAATGTTGCCGTCGCGCTCACCCGTGTGACCGGCGTGACCTTAAATCAGGGCAAATACGTTTATGTGCGCGGCCTTGGTGAACGTTACTCCAGCGTGCAATTGAACGGTGCTCAAGTGCCATCGCCAGAATTAACGCGCAATGTATTACCGCTGGATATTATTCCCGCATCCATCGTGGATAGTTTAAAAATCCAAAAATCCTATTCACCTGACCTGCCCGCGCACTTTGGCGGCGGCAACGTGAACATCCGCACCAAGAGTGTTCCGGACGAATTTATTTTTAACATCACCCTCGGCACCGGCACCAATACCAATAGCGGCGATGGCGATATCACCTATTCAGGTGGCGGTAAAACCAGTGGCTTACCAAAAGCGATTGACCAAGCATTGGACACTTACCAAGGCTATCTGGATATCAACGGCATCCGCCGTATTCTGAGCACCGAAGTCGATAACAGTGTGACGCCCGAACAAGCGCAAGAATCGATTGCGATCAACCGCAGTTTGATGCTGTCATTAAACCGCGATGTCGCTATCCGCGAAGATGATTCACCCTTGGATCAAAACGGCTCGGTTGCACTCGGCAACTCCTGGGATATTGGTGACGATTGGACTGTCGGCAGCATTCTCAACTGGTCAGAAAAAACCGAATGGCGCAACAAAAACCAAATCCGCCAAGGCGTAGGCTCACCCGATGTCACCTACTCTTCCACTAAACGCACCCAGGAAGACACAAAAGAACTGGGTTCGATTGGTGTCGGTATCAACTATCAAGACATGCACAACATCGAAGCCAGTTACATGTTGATCGGTAACGAAACCGATGAAGCAGCCATTACCTTTGCGCAAAACAGCAACAACAATTTGGCGGACGGCAACCAAAAAGTTACCTACGAAACTCGCTATCAGGATCGCGAAGTTGAAATTACCCAAGCCTTGGGTACGCACAAATTCGACCAACTTTCCGGCAATACCTTGGGTGATATCAGTGTCGATTGGTTTTATTCGGATTCCACAGTGGAAACCAATATTCCCGGCGCAACCACCATTGGCGGTGATAACACGGTAGATCCACAAACCGGTGAAATTCTCAGCACACGCATTACCTCCAATTCATCGGCACAATTTGCATTTTTGAATTTGCAAGACGATGTAATAAGCCACGGCTGGAATGCAAAATTACCCCTGTTGTTTGACAACGCCGAAGTTACGCTCAGCGGTGGTTATAGCTACAACGACAAATCGCGCCAATATTTTGGTTACACCGCGCTGATTGATGTGGGTGGCGGCAACTTCCTGGAAGGCATGCCGGGCGATGTGTTTACCGATAGCAACATCAGTAATCTCAACAACGATTTTGAATTGACCATGAGCCGCGGTTTCGGTACTGAAAGTTATATTGCCGGGCAAATGACCGATGCGTTTTACGGGATGATCGATGCAACCCTGAGCGATACCTGGCGCATCACCGCTGGTGCGCGCTACGAAGATTTCCGCACCGCGCTGTTGCCACTCGATCTGCTCGATTACACCGGCATTACGCTGGAAAACCTGATCAAGGAATTGCAAAACGAAAACCAGACTTACACTCGTCGCAGTGATGATGTGTATCCATCGGCGGCATTAACCTACATCAACGATGGCTTCATGAATTCAGAAACCTTCCAGTTGCGTTTGAGTTATGCGCAAACGGTGGTGCGCCCTGACCTGCGTGAAATGGCCGATGTGGTTTATATCGATCCTGAATTGAATATCCGCGTGCGCGGCAATCCAAACCTGCGCGATTCCATGTTGGATAATATCGATTTACGTGGTGAATGGTATTTCGATGGCGGCAACAACCTGACCGTTTCTTTGTTCTACAAAGACATCACTGATCCTATCGAACAAAAACTGGAACCCGGTTCAGACAGCGACATCATCATGAGTTTTGAAAACGCATTGTCTGGCGAGCTCTACGGTGTGGAATTTGAAGGCTTATGGAATCTTGAGCGCGGCTTCTTCGTCTCAGGCAACCTGACCTTAAGTGATTCAGAAGTGGTTTCACCCACCAACGGCGGTTACACCAATAGCGTTCGCACTATGAGCGGTCAATCGCCTTACGTGCTCAATGCGCAATTGGGTTATGACTCGGATGATGGTAAACACGGCGCAGCGCTTTCCTACAATATCGCCGGTGAAAAACTGACACTCGCTGCTGTTGATACTGGTCACGACGACGCCTTTGAGCAACCGTTTAGTTCGCTGGATTTTACCTATTCCTACTATCCAATTGAGCAGCTCATCCTCAAAGCAAAACTGCGCAACTTGCTGGATGAAGATCGTGAAATCACCCAAACCAATGTGCAAGGGCAAGATGTCACCATCCTTCGTCAAGAAGTGGGCACCAGCATCAGCCTTGACATCAGCTACAACTTTTAAAAAAGGACAGGGAGAGACAGGATGTCCCGCCTATAAGGAAATGGATTTAACGGAGATTTATTTAAAAGGATTACACAAGCCACCTTCGGGTGGCTTTTTTTGCTTGCCATTATTTTCCCGTAAGGATTTTTATAAAAATGGTGTAAATAACAAAAAATTTTTAACTTTTTTCTGTTTAAGCCTGAAATTGTCACAAACTATTCACAATAGTGTGCTAAGGCCGGTGCTAATCTGACAATGAGTTCGGAGATCGTTGACCCGAAAGGGTGCAGGTTGCCGTTTATTGATTCACGAGGAGCACTAAAATGACTAACAATATTCTTAAAAAATTGATCCGCTCACTGGCAATTGTAGCGGCTGCAGCCCCATTTGCGAGCTACGCCACTGCTTATACCCCTGCTAACTTCGGCAATGCTGCTGAAACATTAACTAAACAGATTACCCTGCCCGCTTCTTTTGGCGAAGGTGTAAAAACCGTTGCGGTTTATTGCCAGGCCGATGTGATGAGCACCGGTAATATCAACGCTGTTAATTGCTACGAAAACAGCCCGTTGGTTTCCATGCAAAAAGTCACTGAGTCTGCATTGAAATCCGCCACCTTTGAACCCGCAACTATCGACGGAAAAACCGTACCGGTAAGAATGCAAATGCGCGTTGTCTATTCATTGGGCGGAACCCAGGCTCCGATTGTATTGCTGCCGAACCTGGGCACATTGCAAGCACAATACGGCACTCACTATTTCGCACCGCAAGAACGTTTGGACACCAGTGACTGGTATGCGCACTACACCACCAAAGAGCGCGGCGATGGTAAATTATTTTTTGCCGAAGGCAAAATGACCCGTGTGATGGCCAATATTGAAGCCGACGGAAAAGTAGAAACCGTCAGCACTATTGAAGCGGCGCTGCGCAAACAAGCCGATGCCGATAGCATCGAAAGCTCACTGAAAAAATCCAAATTTATTCCAGGCTTTGTGGAAAACAAACCCACCGCTATGCATTACATCGCGGTAGTGAATTACGCGAAATAGTAAAAGCCGATAGCTGTAAAAAAGGTCACATTGCTGTGACCTTTTTTATTTTCAAACCTTACATTATTTATCACATTCAAACTGCAACTGCAGTTCAATTCGCCCCATGGCCAAACTGCGATAATGCTCACCTGTGATAGAAAAGCCTTTTCCACATTTCTCCAATGCCTTGGGCAACAACTGCGCTCTCGCTACGGGCAAGTTCGCCCACTGATCAACTTCCACTTCCAGTGAAAAGCCCTGCGCTTTTTTTACTGGTTGTTTACTTTCGGTTAATGCGTATGACTTAACAGATGCGGAGAAATTACGCTGGATGTTTTCTTCCTGTGCACTGGCTAATGATGATGGATTGCTATCAGTAGTCTCCAACACAGCACCATCATTCCCTTTTTTAAATGCCTTATGAAGAAATCCGTTTAATCCTTTATCGCTATAGTCACATTCCTTTTGATTAACATTCATGGAGTCAGCGGCATCAACTGCAGCGCCACACTCATCATCCGCAAATGCCGCAGAGGTAAGCAGCGATGATATAAACAATAACTGCATTGTAAAAATGATAGGTTTCATTAGTATCCCCAGCGCTGTATTAAGCAAAAAACAAATATAAAAAAACAAGTGTAAGAAAAAACAAAGGGTGCCTAAGCACCCTTTGTTGGATCAACCTTACCATTAAAACTTAAGATCAATACCTACACCAATCCAGTTATCGTCCACTACTTCATCAGAATCAACTTCAGCTGTCTCTTGAGTGTAATAACCAAACAAAGTGGTATTTTTAGATAACAAATAATCGGCACCCAAACTCAAAGAGTCGCCACCTGCATCAACCACCAAGCCACCGGCGGTGACATCCATACCCGCATCACCGTACTGTGCTTTCAAGGCAAACTTATCGGTTGCATTATATTTTGCCGACACTAACCACGCATCAGAATCCAAATCCACGGCAGTACCCGCAACAGACGCACTGACGGATGATTGTTCAAACAAAGCGCCCAATTGAACTGGGCCCACGGTATAACGGCCAACCAAACGCAAAATATCCATGGTTTGCGCACTGACGTCCTGCTCTGCAGCAAGCGCTACATAAAACGCCGGTGTGGTGTAAGTAACAGAAGCAGACACGCCATCATCTGCAGCATTATTTTCAGCAGCAACACCCGCAATATTGATTGCAAAAGCGCCCCATGAGGCAGGAGTGGTGTATTGAACAATATTCTTGGAACGGGTTTCGCCATCGACCAGATAATTAATATCACCTTCGAGGTCATTGAAAAGATCCACTTTTTCCTGAGCCGTTTTCACCGGGGTATCAAAATGACCACCAATAATGGTGCCGCCACTGCCCTGCAGGCCTACATAAATATTGCGCTGGGTAAACGTTTGGTTAGAGGAGCCACCAGCACCATCATCAACCTCGGTTTGATATTCAAACTGATAGATTGCCTTGAGGCCCGAATTGATTTCTTCACTGCCTTTAACGCCAATGCGTGAGGCGTTGCTCACGAGTTCCAATTTTGATTCTTCAGCTTCATCTGCATTTTGCACAGATAGGTTTGCTTTACCGTAGACAACAACATCGGCAAATGCAGCTGCGGGAATAACGGAAGCGATCAGCAACGCTAATAATGATTTTTTCATGGAGTTGACTCCTTTGATGTGTGTTTTTTGATGTCCAATTCCTGGCCATCGGGGATCAGGCTTATTGAAATAATGACACTTGTGTTTCAGTCGCATTGCCATTGTGTGACCATAAAGTTACAGAAATATGACAAACGCACCGAATACGCGCATCAAGTATAGAAAGAAAAATGACGAAGTCTTGTGATTGGGCGTGGTTTTAGATCAAAAATCTATTTTTTTGCGTATTTTTTTCGATTTTGATAATCAAAATGTCAACCACTGACTAAAAAGAGTGCAGCACCGTACAAATATCACTCAAAGTGACTAATCACACCTGCATTGCATAAATGGGTTATCCGCTCCAGCGCACTAGCAGCCAAATCACTGTTATCTTGATGCCCAAGCTCTTTAGCGATAGTCGCCACAACATCAGCCAAAGTATCTGACCGGGATTGCAATAACGACAACAATCGCTGGGTTAGTGGGTTGGTTTCCATAAAACATACCTTATCCGCACGGTTGCGGTACACAACCAAATACGCTGGCTCAGGAAGCTGCGGTTGATACTGTGGGGAAATTTTATGGACGGGATATTGATACGCGAGAACAGCGACCAAAGGAGAGACTCGCGGTTTTGCAGCCATAAGATCGGCAGGCAAATCCCCTGCCGGGGGAATAGAATCTTCACTCACATCCAGTGCCAACTCAATCCATTCATAGTGTGCCAGCTCCAACAAAAATGGCGGATCACCCTCACGCACACCACGCTCCTGCACAAGATAATGCAAAAACTCTTCACTGATTTCCAAAAAATAGGGCGTTTTGCATTCATGGTGCTGGATAAAATCCTGCACCATGCTGTGCCAATGGGAATCTGACAACAACGAACGCAGCACAGGAAAAACCGTCGCAATCAAACTTTCGATATTGTTGTACACCAACTCGCGGTAAATACCCACACGACGATCTTCTATTCCTGCCGGTGCAGGATATTCATGTGGTGCGCGCATATGCTGTGCAAATGCCAATTGAGTTTGCTGGAATGTTTTCATCGCAACGGCGCTCCCGTTGCAAATAGCTTCTGGCGTTTTTTTATTTCTTCCAATTCACTCATCAATTCCGGCAGCGGTGGAATATTAAAATCCCGCTCCAACAAAGTGGGTTTTACGCCAAATAATTCATAGGTTTTTTCCAGTAGTTTCCACACGGGGTTAATCACGGGCGTGCCGTGCGTATCCACGCGCAAATCCTCTGCTTCTTCAAAATGGCCAGCAATATGAATATAGGCTGTGCGTTCACCCGGTAAGCTAGCCAAAAATTCGTAAGGATCGTACCGGTGATTAATGCTGTTCACGTAAATATTATTAACATCCAACAAGAGCGCACAGTCCGCTTTTTTTATCACGGCATTAATAAAATCGCTCTCGCTCATTTCTTGCTGGGGCGCACAATAATACGATGAGTTTTCAATGGCGATACGCTGCCCGAGAATATCTTGTGCACGCTGGATACGTTCAGCGACGTAATCGATTGCTTCTTCCGTAAACGGAATAGGGAGTAAATCATAAAGCTGGCCGTGATCACTGCAATAACTCAAATGTTCGCTGTAGTAGCGAATACTGTGTTCATGCATGAATTTTTTTATCGCCAATAATAATTCTGTATTAAGCGGTGCAGGTGAACCAATGGACAACGAAAGGCCGTGACAAACAAAGGGAAAACGTTCGGTGTATGAACGGAATTTTTTACCTAAACGTCCACCAACATTAATCCAATTTTCCGGCGCGACTTCCATAAAATGAATATCGTCCGGCGCTGATTGCTCCAGCGTATTCAAGAGGCTGCGGCGCAAGCCAAGGCCTGCGCCGCTAATAGCAGCGGTGTAATCCACTGCGGCAGGATCAACTCGCATTACTCGGCTTTTTTCTCTTCTTTTTTATCGCCACCGCACTTGCCTTCACCGCATTTTCCTTCGCCACATTTGCCTTCACCTTCGGCTTTTTTATCGGCTCCGCATTTTCCTTCGCCGCACTTGCCCTCACCACATTTGCCTTCTTTATCAGACTTTTTGTGTTCTGCGGCGCATTTACCTTCGCCACATTTGTGCTCACCTTCAGATTTGGCAGAACTATTATCTGCCAGGGTGTAACCGGCATTCAGCGAAGTCGCGGTAAAATTTGCATCAGCAGCAGATGCGATAGGAGCCAAGGCAGCCGATGCAACAACGGCAGCGCCGAACAAAGCAGACATGGAAGAAATTTTGTTATTCATAATACACTCCAGCAGGTTATGTGTTATTGACGGCGGTAAGGCCGACAGAAAAACTAGCACAGCCAAGGCGACAGGGCTAGCGGTGTATCCAGCGTCCGGTTAGATAATGGCATCAATAATCTGCCCAATACCAAATGCTTAGCCGATAGACTTACATTCACCGGCTTTGTTACAGCAGCTAAACACTTTTTAACGCTACCCGTTAACTCAACCTAACCCTACCCGTCATCCCTGCGCATCCAACATGGCTTGCTCCCACTGTTTATCCAAACGCTTATCCGATACCGGCACTTGGGTTTTCAGGGTTTGGGCAAATAGAGAAATACGCAGCTCCTCAATCCACCAGCGGTAATCTTGCAGTGCTGCGTTTTGCGTGAGGCGATACTCGCCCTCTTTCGCAAGATAATCCACCAAACGCTGCCAGTGTGGCGCAACCTCTGCCAATTGCAGCTTATCTTTCTGTGGATTGAGCGCCGCCTTTTCCAAACGTTGCTGTATACCGCGCATATATTTTGGATATTGCGACAACCATTGCGCCGGCGTTTTATAGACCAACCCCGGATAAAAAAGCTGGCTTAATTGCTGATTAATATCGCTGATCGTATACGCCAATATCAGCATATTTTTTTGCTGTTTAAGTTGTTTTTTAACATCGACCAATAATTTCAAACTACTGACAAGATGATTAGCCAATTCTTGCGCATATGCAGTTAGCTTATCTTTTATATTTGCCACACAAGCATCAAATTCCGGCTTTGAGCGTGGCAACTGCTGTTGATCCGGAACCGCAAGTTGTTTGATCGCGGCCATAATCAAATCATCAGCTACTTGCTCGCGGTTTCCAATTCCAGCCAGTGTCAATGCAACCTCTTGCCCTTTTAGTAATTCTTTTTGCAAATATTTAACCGTTTGTGCAAGCGACAAATATACCAAGCGAGCAAGACCGCGCTGGGTTAAATCCAACGCCTGCAACGGGCTATCGAGTACTTGCAACGCGACACTGGTATTTTTATCTACCAGTGCCGGATACGCACGAATACTAATACCACCCCGTGGTAATTGAATCGACTTATGCAACTCATCAAAATCCCAACTGGTAATCGCATCGCGCTCAATATCGGTTGCTGCCGATTGAATATTTTGTTGCACCCGCTCACGGTATTTATTTCGCAGTGAATCCAAATCGCGGCTGCTGGCGATAATTTTTCCTTTATCGTCCACCACATGGATATTAAAGCGGTAATAGTCATCTACTTGGGTTTCTAACCAAGCGTCTTTGGGAATGTCTACGCCGGTTAAACGTTTTAATTGCAAGCCAATCATTTCAGTTAATGGTTTGTTATCGGGCGTAACAACAGCCAATACTTTATCCACAACGTCTGGCACAGGCACAAAATGTTTGCGCAGATTTTTGGGTAGGGATTTGATCAACCCAATGCATTTATCGCGCAACATTCCCGGCACCAACCACTCCAAACGATGTTCAGGCACCTGATGCAACACACTCATCGGCACATGAATACTCACACCATCGAATGGGTGATTGGGTTCAAAATGGTAACTGAGTGGGAACACCATACCACGCCATTCCAACTCATTCGGAAACTGTGCAGCCGTTACATCACCGGCACCGTGGCGCATCAACGTTTCGCGGGTGATATACAGCAGTTGCGGATTACTTTGCTCCGCTTTTTTACGCCAAGATTCAAACCCTGCAAGGTTGGTAATATGCGATGGAATACGCTCGTTATAAAAATCAAAAATAACTTGTTCATCTACCACAATATCGCGCCGGCGAGATTTCGCTTCTAAATCTTCCAACTCTTGCAACAAGTTTTGCTGATGCGTATAAAAATCTTTAAATCCTGCTTGTTGTTGTAAGTGTTTGCGTTTGGAATGTTGCACGTATTGCCCTTCTACCAACGCTGCACGGATAAAAACCTCACGCGATTGAGCCTGATCGATATGACTGTAGTTAACCGATTTTTTCTCGACAATCGTCAATCCATACAAGGTGATTTTTTCATAAGCCATCACCTGCCCTGCGCGCGAATCATAATGGGGTTCAAAATGCTGGCGCTTGATCAAATGCTCCGCAGCCGCAATGACCCACTCAGGTTCAATTTTGGCAACCGTGTGCGCAAACAATTTTGAGGTTTCAATCAACTCTGCCGCCATGATCCACTTGGGCGTTTTTTTCGCAAGTGATGATCCTGGGAAGATAGAAAATTTTCGATTACGCGCACCTAAGTACTCGCGCTCTTCGTGATTAAAGCCTAAATTTCCCAACAAACCGGTCAACAGCGCTTTATGCACAGACTCATAATTTGCTGGCTCAGTATTAACGCGAATGCCCAAGTCTTTGACTGCAACACACAACTGGTGATGCACATCGCGCCATTCACGCAACCGCAAATACGACAGAAATTCTTTTTTGCATAGTTTGCGCAATTGATTTTGCGTGAGTGCCTGCCGCTGGGTTTCAAAGTAATCCCACAGATTAATAAAACCGGCAAAGTCGGTATGCTCAGCCCAAAAACGGCGATGCATTTGGTCGGCAGCTTGCTGTTTTTCAACCGGCCGCTCGCGCGGATCTTGCACTGACAGCGCACTGGCAATAATCAGCAATTCACGCACGCAGGATTGCTCTTGTGCAGAGATCAGCATGCGCGCAAGACGCGGATCAAGCGGCAATTTACTCAGCTGCTGGCCAATTGGGGTCAATTGATTTTTGGAATTAACCGCATGCAATTCTTCCAGCAGTTTAAAACCATCGCTAATCAAGCGATGATCAGGCGCATCGATAAAGGGGAATTTATGGATATCCCCCATGCGCAATTGCAGCATTTGCAAAATAACCGCGGCAAGATTAGTGCGCAGGATTTCCGCATCGGTAAACGCGGGGCGCGAATTAAAATCCTCTTCGCTGTATAAGCGAATACAAATGCCTTCAGCAACGCGACCACAGCGACCTTTGCGCTGGTTGGCACTGGCTTGGGATACTGGCTCAATCGGCAAACGCTGCACTTTGGTGCGATAAGAGTAACGACTAATACGCGCAAAACCCGGATCAATTACATAGCGAATACCCGGTACAGTAATCGAGGTTTCTGCCACGTTTGTCGCGAGCACAATGCGGCGACCGGTGTGCGGTGCAAATACTTTTTGCTGTTCGGCCAAGCTCAGGCGTGCATAAAATGGCACCACTTCCATATGTGCAAATTGTGCTTTGCGCAACGCTTCGGCAGTCTCACGAATTTCGCGCTCACCACTCAAGAACACCAGAATATCGCCACCGCGAACACCGGAACCGGTTTTTTCGTTAAGTTCAATTTCATGTACTGCATCGACAATCGCGGCATATTGATCTGGCTCTGCATCGCTATCATCACTCGCTTCAAATTCATAGAGCGGGCGATACCAGACCTCAACAGGATAAGTACGGCCAGAGACTTCAATGATCGGGGCGTTATTAAAATGCTGCGAGAATCGCTCAAGGTCGATGGTCGCGGAGGTAATAATTAATTTTAAATCGGGGCGTTTTGGTAAAAGCTGTTTTAAATAGCCAAGCAAAAAATCGATATTCAAACTGCGCTCATGCGCCTCATCAATAATTAGCGTGTCGTATTTATTCAGGAAAGGATCATTCTGGATTTCCGCGAGTAAAATCCCGTCGGTCATTACTTTGATTAGAGTATTGTCATTGGATTGATCACTAAACCGAACCTGATAACCCACCTTTTCACCAAGCGTGGTTTTCAATTCTTCTGCGATACGGTTAGCCACCGTATTCGCCGCAATCCGGCGCGGCTGGGTATGGCCAATAAGACCATTTACACCACGGCCAATACTCAAGCATATTTTGGGAATTTGCGTGGTCTTACCGGAACCCGTCTCGCCCGCCAACACCACTACCTGATTCGCCGCAATAATCTGCGCAATTTCATCGCGCTTTTCACATACGGGTAAATTAGGGAATTCAATCTGCTCAGGTACCAACAACTGGCGACGCTCAACTTCTGCCTGTGACTTCGCCAATTGCCCCTGCCACTTCTCCAGCGCCTCCTCATAAGGCTTACCCGCCCGCGCCAGCTTTTCCAACTCACCCAAGCGCCGCCCAAGCTTATATCGGTCACGTCCCATGACATTGACGATAGACTGTTTATAACTTGACCAAATATTCAACATAGCGACCCAATAACTGCTTAATAACCCTGTAAACACCATCAGGAAAATGGCGCTGGAAATAGGATCGGGATGATACGTGGGGATCAAGATGTGGGCAATGAAAGCGTATGCGCGTAAAAAAAGCCGAACCACTGGAAGGTAGTCCGGCTTTTATTAATCAGATTCACAAAATAAAAACGAATGTACCAATAAGGTTAGTTGGTATAGCAAACGTAGTTTTGTGAAGGGTATGGTGCCATAGCAAATGTACCTCTATAAGTGTTATAGCAGGTTTGTGATGGCGTAGAGCAACCGTAAGAGTAGCAAGTTCCTTGGGTCCAAACAGTTGCAGTGAAGGGTACTGTAACGCCATTCACCACTTTGGTTGCAGGAGCGGAGCTGGTGCTTACACTGGATACTGAAGAGGAACCTACAGTGAAAAATGAAGGACTACAGGCTGAGCCTGAATAATCGTACCCTGCAGCAACAAAGGTCATCGTACAGGTTGATCCCGTCGGTGTTGAATTAATTTGGCGAGAAGCAATCGTTGAGTTGCTTGCATCTTTACAGCTTTGATTGAATTGTCCGTAACCACCTGAACCACCACCACTCGTGGTAACCCATGAGCAGGATACTGGAGTTGCATTAACACTCATTGAACCAACGGCCAGCATTGCTGCTCCCGCCAAAGACAACATCTTAAAGAACTGCATATAAACTCCTTATTTTAAAATAATTGAACTCTCAGTTTTAATCATCAATTTACAATTGACGTTTTGAATTTAGATTACTTAAATTCAAAATCTCGACCTTCTCTGGAAACATAGAGCGTAGTCATGTTCTGTTGGACATCGGGTGATGCGACCAACGAAACATACCCACCACTATCTCCCAACGCTTGGAATAACGACTCGAAATGCTTGTTAGCATCTTCTAGATGTGTTGCTGCCAGTACAATTTTGCATTGATCAGACCTGCACTCCATATTTTTCACAGCAATTTCCGCCAATTTGTCATTTTCAATAAACAAATTAGACAATTCATTTTCACGCCTTGGAGCCCATTCGAGGTCAACAGGCTCCACTTCGAACTTATCCTCTATTTGTCTGAAGAGTGATGATGAGTCTTTCTCGGCAGTAAATTTTTGCTTAATTTCAGCAAGAGCCAATTCACGTTTGGCCGCTTGCAATTGGCTTTTGGTTTCTTGAAGATCGCGATTTAGCCGCTTAATTTCAGCATCAATACTACTATTGGGATCTAACGCGACTTGCTGCCTGACAATTGAGTGTTTTTCACAATCTATAGGAGAGCCATTTGGGGTCGAGACACTTTTTAGGTCAGCGCCAGTCTGTACAGGAGCATTTAATACAGGGGAATTTATTTTGGAGATATCATAAGAAGATGAGGTTGCACTATTTAAAAAATAACCCCCACATCCGCATAAAAAGCAGCACAAAAACCATTTAGTCAAAGACACTCTGACTCCCTCCGTTAAATATTAACTTCATCAATAATTTATCTTTATTCTAACTAAAAAACATTCCCACTAAACAATTTATACAAACATGGGATTATTTTTATGTTTAAGTTTTATCATTATTGTTAAGTAAATATCCACTCAGGAAATAAAGATGAATTCCCACTTTAAATGTGGAAGTTAATCACGGAATCAGCAATAATAAATACTGTAAAATTAACGAGCAAAAAATTATGCTTGGCAACAACTTCATTCCTCCGCTTCATCCACAATTCAGTTACCGCATCGACACTGTCGGCAATGAAAAAACGCCGATATTGGTGATCGACAATTTTTTATATGAAGCGGAGGCGTTGCTGGGTTTTGCAGTGAAATATGGGGATTTTCACGACGGAATAGAGTTTTACCCTGGAATACAGTCCAATGCGCCGGAATTCTATAGTCATGCGCTTCAAACTCATTTACCGGATATTATTTGTGAAGCATTCAATTTAACACGTGAAAATATCAATTATTCGCTATCTACTTATTCTCTAATTCTGACACCACCGTCTCGCTTGGCGCTTCCACAATCACGTCCGCACGTTGACACAATCCATAAGGAAAAGTTGGCCTGTGTACATTATCTTTGCACACCGGATAAGGGAGGCACGTCTATGTACCGGCATAGGGCAACAGGTTTTGAGCAGCTTTCACAAGAGCGAATGGATGTTTATGGTGAGCACCTTGCAATAGAAGCCAAGGATACGAGCTGGCATAAAAAATATATTAATGGTTCCAACCAATATTACGAAGAAATCGCCCGCTATGAAGCCAACTTCAACCGTTTAATTATGTACCCCAGTGACATACTGCACTCAGCTTCCATTCCAGAGAACTTCCAGTTCCGACCCAACCCAATTGTCGGACGACTGACATTAAATAGTTTTATTTTTCTAAAATGATCGACGTGGCTAGCTCCAATCACTCGCTTTACAGTAAAAATCCAAATAATCTTTGTGTGTAGGCATTTTCTGGAGGGTTTGATTCACCTGCGCGCGAATATCGGCGAGGAGTTTTACCAAGTCATCTGCTGGCATTTCATTCACAACAGGGTGGTAATTCTCAGGGATCAACCCCTGCCCCAGCATCACCTGCATCCAGGACGATTCGAAAAACAATTCATACGATTTTATAAACACTTTGCCTGTTTCACGGAACATTCTCATACGCTGTTCAAGCGATTCAGGGATTTCCATGTTTTTGCAGTATTGCCAGAACGGGCTATCCGCTCGATCGGTTAAATGATAATGCAGAATAATAAAATCCCGTACATTCAGGATCTCTACTTTCATCTGCTCGTTATACTCATCTACATCGCAAGCGCGAATACCTGCCGATGGAAACATTTGTATTAGCCGAATAATACCCCGAAAAATTAAGTGAATACTGGTAGATTCCAAAGGCTCGATAAATCCACTTGCCAATCCCAAGGCGACACAATTTTTATTCCAATGCTTAAGCCGTTGCCCAGTGCGATATTTGATAACTTTAGGCTCAGTGATCAAACGCCCTTCTATATTTTCCAACAATAATTTTTTAGCATCATCATCAGAAATATAACGGCTGCAATAGACTAGGCCATTCCCCACTCTGTGTTGCAAAGGAATTTGCCATTGCCAACCAGCTGGGTGCGCAATTGCACGAGTGTAGGGAACAGGATCACGGACTGATTCCGTTTGCACTGCTACAGCACTGTCGCATGGCAACCAGTGCGACCAATCTTCATAACCTGTATGCAGCGCCTGTTCGATGAGCAACCCGCGAAAACCAGAGCAATCGATAAATAAATCGCCTTCTATAATTTTGCCTGAAGCCAATTCAACGGATTTAATATAGTCATCTTCATCCAGAGCAACGTTGACAACGGTTCCCTCAATACGACTCGCTCCGGCTTTCTCTGCTATGTTGCGCAAAAATTTTGCATATAACCCTGCATCAAGATGATAGGCGTAGTTGAGCGATGCATTTGGCATATGCATGAATTTATTATGCTGTGCGGCTTTGCTTTCAAGAGAGTAGTCGCTCAAAGGATTATGAACACCCAGCTCCTTGCCCCGTAACCAAAAATGCTGGAAATCGGCTGCCCATGTGCTTTTTCCTGGCTTGCCAAACATATGCCCATAGTTTTCGTTGATATTTTTCCAATTTTCAAACGAAATTCCAAGTTTGATGCTGCCTTTAACAAAGGCAAGAAACTCCTGTTCATTAATTTCAAGGTAGCAGTGTAATTGTATCAATGGGGGAACCGTGGCCTCACCCACGCCCACAGTGACAATTTCATCTGATTCTATTAGGGTAACTGAAATGCTTTTACCTAATATTTTGGAGAAAGAAGCCGCCGCCATCCAACCGGCAGTACCACCACCAACGATTACCACGTTTCTTACAGCGCGATCGCCGACCATAGAATTACCAAACATTTTTAATATTATTGATGTAATTGTTGTAGCAGTTTGATTGACTTATCGGTTCAATAGATTCATTTATTTAATTGGTTCAAAAGACGCGCACGAATTTTCCGTGCATTGTCATCGGTCAAATCACCAATCGCACCTTGGGCATACTCAGGTATATGAGCAAAGTTTTCTTTTTGGTAATCAAATATGTAGTAATCAAATATCATTTTCCATGCAGCGCGCAGCTCTGGTGGCAGATCGCGAATTGATAGCACTGCATTAAAAAGCGCGTTTATGGGCTTTCCGAAAAAAGCGGGAGTCCCCTTAAACCAATAGTTAACTAACACATTCAATGAATCCAAGCTTTCAACATGGTGCCACCACATACTAGGAATGAATAGCCCATCACCAGGCTCCAAATCCGCAACCTGTGCATGGGGCAATGCATGTTTAAATTTGGGGAATTTTTCGAAATCGGGATTATAAAAATCCACCAAACTGATGGCCTGCCCAGCTGGTGTTTTATCCAAAGGCCCTACATACAAATTTTCCATTTGATCAAATGGAAACAACGTAAAACGACGATGCCCAACAACCGAGCAAGCTATATTTAATGGGCTGTCCCAATGCGCCGCAATACGGCATTTATTGGACACCCAAATACTCACCAACGGATTATGCTCGCCCAGAGCTATATCATTCTCTGCACGAAAACCTGGTAGATATTGATCAACTGAGGTAGAACCAATATAAATTGTTGGCGATGCGGGATTGTCCGCATGAAGAGACATCTGTTGCAATGCAAAATCCAGTTTTGTACTAACAGTATCGTAATTAAATCCCGTCAAATCTTCATTGTAAAAAATACGCCCAGCATTTTCTTGCTTTCCCAAAAAAGCAGCCACCTGCTGCCCTTGGTAAAATTGCAGCAAGTATTTTTCAACATCAGCGCGAGAAGAAAGGCCAGCTTTAACAATTGGCCATGAAGATGCCAAACCCTTTAAAATTAAAGGCTCCGATGAAGACAACACTTCATCGGGAATGTTATCCGGGGAACAGCCTTCAATAACCTTTACTTTTTTATCGATACTAATCATAAAACCGCGCGACCACTCAAATTACTGAGTGGATAATTTTGCCTCAACACGGGCAATTAATTTGAGGACATTAGAGTGAGAAGCCAACACCATATAAATGCATTCCAAAAAGCCTTTTGTATGCAGTTCTGCAGCTACACTACCCGCCAAACCATTTAATTTCTCTTCATTGATGGTATAGAGCCCTGCAAGATTGTTGCGCTCCCCATTTTTCAATGTGATCTCTAAGGTAACCACCTCCAACAATTCATTTGCCAACAAAACATCAACAAAATGATCGTTCAGCTCCGTGCCATATTGGATGTATTCCAGTAAATCCACCATTGATTCCAAATAGGGTGAATAGCCGCCATGCGGTAAAAACACTGGCTCACCCACAGCATCATTGACACGAGGGCTATCCATATCAACGTAAACCAAACTGCTCGGTTGACTTCCCTCACCTTGCTTGGGTGGTTGAACACCAATTAAAAATGGACGTCTTTTAACAGATGCGGGAATATACTGCGCATCCCACCCATTTTCAGACAAAAATAAATTTTCATTTTGGCGCAACCCTGTCAGTGCAACAGGTATAAACTTTCCTGTTTCAGTATTTTTCTTAAAAAAGATGGGATATTCATTTTGGATCGCACGGAATTCTTGGGGAAAAGTCACAACGGACATTTCACCATCACCGTATTGCGGTGAATAATCACGAATAATGCGCAAGTTTTTATGATCAACATTATTTAATAGAGCAAAATTAGGCATAGTGTCTCCAGAAGAGCTTATCTCCACTCTTGTTATTATCGAATTTAAATGGTTTGCAAACCATATTGTTTTATTTTCTCAATCAGTTCGCGGTTAGGCTGTAATACTTTTTTCAATTGCTGGATATGCTGTGCGTTTTCCATAAACAGCGCTTCCGCTTTTCTTAATTTTTTATCGTGCAGATGCTTCCCACTGCCAATGCTTCTACTTACGCCAGTTACATCGGTTATCGCTTTCATACCGTAATAGATATATTGGTAACTGGCTGACGGGAACATTTCTTCGCGTAACATTTCGTCATACAACCAGGGAGACTGCACTTTCCACAACGCGAGTAACTCATGCAAGCTATCGGGAATAGTGCTGGCGAGGCAGTTATCGCGCCAGTACTCTGTATCGGTTCGTTTTGTCAGCACATAATGCAGTTTTAGAAAATCAATTATCTGTTCCCAATGATGACGCAATGTGGCATTGAATCGTTTGGCCACTATATCCATAACACTGCGATTAGCCGGAAATTGTTCTGCGATCATTTTGGCCGAGAGCTCGATCAACACTAGCGCAGTCGCTTCTAATGGCTCAATAAAACCGGCGGCCAAACCAATGGCTACACAGTTTTTGTGCCAAAAGGTTTCTCTATGACCAGGGTTAAATGTAATTTTTCTAACAGGTAACTCTTGCGCTATTTTTTCGCCGACCGATGGTGCAATGTAATGGCGCAACTCACGCTCGGCGAGTTCATCTGTGGTATAGCGACTGGAAAAAACATGGCCTATGCCACGGCGTGATTGCAAACCTATATCCCAGATCCATCCACTAGTTTGCGCAGTGGACAAGGTGTGCGATGCAATTGCATCAGCGCCTTCAGCATAAGGAATTTGGACTGCAAGGGCAGAATCATTAAACAGAATATTTTGTTGTGATATAAATGGGACATCATAATGTTTTCCAAGCAACATAGATGACAACCCAGTGCAATCTACAAATAGATCACCAACAATTTCACCTTGTGTATTGGTAGTCACAGATTTTATATCGCCATTTTCATGGGAATTAATGGCAGTGACATTTGCACTAATGTAGTTAACACCTAACTTTTCAACACAATGCTTATGCAAAAACGGCGCAAACTTTCCTGCATCCAGGTGATAACCGTAATTTAATACAGCACCAAACTCTGCAGTGGTGATTTGTTTGGGCGCATAGCCTAAATCGCATATTGCCGCTTGAGGGCAAACTGCATTCGCAAAATCGATTTTATCTTTAAATGGCACCCAGAAAGGAGCCAGATTAATTTCATGGTACTTGGCTGGTGGAGTGAACGGATGATAGTAATCATCGTCTTTTGACAGACTTGTCCAGCGAGAAAATTTGGAGCCTTGTTTAAAACTGGCATCGCACTCACGAAAAAAATCGGTTTCCGATACGCCAATCGTTTGTAATGTCGCGCGCATGGTAGGCCAGGTACCTTCACCTACGCCAATAGGCGCTACATCGGGAGATTCAATCAGTGTGACTTGAACATGTGCCGGACTTGTTGCCGCAATTATGCCCGCCGCCAACCAACCTGCGGAACCGCCCCCCACTATTACAACACGGGTTATTTGATCAGCCATAAACGACCTACTGAGCTTTTGATAATTTTTATTGGCGAGCAATCATGTTATTGACAAACAGTATGAACAGAAACAGGGCTAGCGTAAACCGTTAAAAAAGCCGCTGTTTCCAGCGGCTTTTTTAGTTACGTCACATCATCTAATAAATTAGAAGCTGTAACGAACACCTACGTTGTAACGAGCACCAGTTTCGACGTAACTTGATGTCATACCAGTATCACGCACATAAGTACGAGTGTTCTCGTCAGTCAAGTTCAACGCTTCCATAGACACAGTCAAGTTATCAGTGAGGTCATAGCTTACACTGGCATCCAACTGACCATAGGCTTCGGTATAACCTGCGTAACTATTCAAGAAGTCATCACGCCAGTTATACGCAAGACGGGCTTGCAGACCATCTTTATCGTAGAAGCCGATAAAGTTTGCAGAGTCACTCAAACCATATACGGCGAACTGCTCGCCCGTTGATGCATTGTCAAACTCGGTATCGGAATCTACTACAGTAGCGTTCGCCTGGAAGCCATAACCTGACTCACCAAAAGTATGCTGCCACGCCAGTTCAATACCATCGATAGATGCATCTTTGTTGTTAATGGGCTGGCTAATTTCGTAGTCCAGAATTGGATCACCTGCCACTGCGGGAATATGACCTTTATCGTTTACCCACTCAGGGCGGTTTTCACGAATCCACGCGGAAATTTGCGGGGGTGTGGGATTACCGCCAAGAGCCGCAACAGCCTCATTCCAGCGCGCACCTTGGAAAGGTGTACGGAAAGGCTCGGATATACCGCCCGGTAAATCTGCTGTAGAACCTTTTTGAGGAGCAGAACCACCGATGAAGTCAGCAACATCTTTTTTGAAGTAACCTAGCGACACATAGCTGGCATCTGAGTAATACCACTCTGCTGATAAATCAAAGTTGGTTGACTCCATTGGTTTCAGATTTGGGTTACCCGATGAACCAGTAACCACATTGCTACGCGGTGCAGCATTCCAGTTGAAACCACCTCTTAAATCGGCAAAGTCAGCACGCGCGATAGTTTTGCTGAATGACGCACGCGCTTTAATATCATCTGTCAACGAGATATCAAAATCGAGGTTCGGCAGGGTTTTGGAGTAGCTACCAGTAGAGAAACCGTACTCGCTACCAGCAGATGTCAGGTTATATTCGTTACCACCTTCCCAATTCACCAAAGGCTGATAAGCAGACACATATTGGGATGATTCAACATCGGTAGTTTCATAACGCACACCGACTGCCAAGTTAGACTCCAGACCGGCGATCTCTGGCTTGAAACCAAACTGTACGTAAGCAAAGTCAGTGGTTTCGATTGTCAGATCATCATTCAAGCCGTCATTAGCCTTGGTATTGTCGCGGGTAGTGCAATAGGCTTTTGGACAGAAACCGGAATCGGTTCCATAAAGCCTTGCACTTACATCCAACAATTCATCCCAATTAGCGCGAACAATCGTGTTTTGGAAGTAAGGGCTACTGAACTCGCTGTTATCAAAGTAGTTGGTCAGTCTGTCAATAATCCAGTAGTACTGTGGAATATCACCTACACCATCAGCCCCTTGTACACCACCCCAAGTACCCTGGTTTTGCTGTTGAAGGCCGAGGAAATAATATTTGTTGGTGATTTCGTTAGTACCGGCACCGGCTTTAATGTTGTCGATAAAGCTGTCGTTAAAGGTATAGGTACCTTTTAATTGATACTCATCAACCGCAGAGTCTTGATCTTGTACGCGGAAAATGTTGTTGGTCAACTGCATACGGGAAGTATCAGGGATCACCTGATCACGGCCGTCCGCATACTCGAACTGCATCAGCGGGTATTTCTTGGTGAAATCAACACTCACTTTGTAGTCATCGATAATACCGAAGTGGAACTGGTTATTAGCACCCCACTTACCGTTCGGACCAGAGTAAGAGTCTGAGCTGTGTGCATCTAACTCCACTACCAGGTTATCGGTCACATCCCACTTAACATTCAAACCGGCTGACTTAAGATCAGACTTAGCTTGGTTATGGTTGATAACGTAGTTAAGTTCTTTAGTTCTTGCGACTTCTGTGTACGAAAGCGGATAGGCAGGATTGGTATCACTCCACACGATGTCGAGAGAGCCATCACCTGGGCGGGTAAACCACAGGCCAGTACCGAAGTTGTTCTCTTCACGCTCTTGCGTAACATAAAGGTAATCAGCGGTTACTGTCAGTTTTTCGACCGGTTGGTACTGAATAGTTAACTGAGCATTTGTGCGCTTGCGATTTACTTCATTAACGCGGTACATGATCTCGGATGGAAGCGCACGGCTTCTACCTTCCGGCACATCGGTATAACTACCGGGCAAGTCGTCCCAGCCACCTGTACCCTTATCTTTATCATGAACAAACCAACCACTCACTTGAGACTGACGGTTGCCACTGTCACGCTCTTGATAGCTACCGGTCAAGGAAACACCAATTTTGTCATCAGCAAAGGTATTGCTAAACAAACCAGAAATCTCCGGCGTTACACCACCTTCGATAACAGAGGACTCATCTCTAACCGCCTTTCCTGATACAACAGCTTTTAAACCTGGGCTGCTGAGTGGGCGAGGAGTCAAAATGTTGATTAATGCACCCATACCACCGGACTGCACATCGGCACGACCGCTTTTGAAAACCTCAACGCCTGAAATACCTTCAGAGGCCAGGTTGGAAAATTCGAATGAACGGCTGGTACCAAAAGAGGATGCAGGCATTTGGCGACCGTTTAAAGTCACCAGATTGTAGCCACTACCCAAGCCACGCACAGTTACCTTGCTACCTTCACCGTTTACACGGTCAATCGATACACCGGGAATACGTTGCAGAGATTCTGCGAGGTTGGAGTCAGGCATCTTACCGATGTCTTCTGCAGAGATTGCATCTACCACACCCACAGCTTCACGCTTAACGTCCATCGCACGCTGCAAGGAGCCTTTAATACCTGTAACCACTACTTCTTCAACAGTACCGTCTTGTGCCAGTACTGCACCGCTAAAGCCTGCCAACATAGAAGTTGCAATAGCGCTAGCGATTACCTTCTTTTTAAAGTTGATTGGGGTTTGCATGAACTTAATCCTCGAACCGTTTATTGTTATCGTAACTCGCTGTATTGTGGTCGCCGCCGACTGGAGCGTCCTAGCCAGTTACTACACTGGTCTTGCTCTGTTTTTGAATGGGATCAAACAGCTATTTCTCTAGATCCCGGCGCATAATTACAAGTTTGCAAGACCATCCGCGTCCGAATAACCAAACCCCTTCAAACATGGGAAGTTCAGATAAGCACTTTTTATCCGTATCATCAAAAAAGATCATTAATTTCAGTGGCTTATATTTAAAACCCTAGATTATTTTCACCTTAAAAACCCCACCTGATGCACTCGTCTCATCTTTTTTATTCGCGTTCTAGGAAAAATTTTCAACTTGTACGCGCAATTTTTGCCCATAAAAATCCCAATAAAAAAGGGAGCACTTAGGTGCTCCCTTTTTACTATCACGGCAAGATCAGCCCATGCTTATTCCAGCAGGCTGCGTAACATCCAGGCAGTTTTCTCGTGCAATTGAATACGTTGGGTCAGCAGGTCTGCTGTCGCTTCATCACTGGCGGCTTCAACTGATGGGTAGAGCGAACGCGCGGTGCGCACTACCGCTTCCTGCCCTTCCACTAACAAACGGATCATATCTTTTGCAGCAGGAATGCCCTCTTCCTCTTTAATACTGCTCAAGGCGGCGTATTGCTTGTAGGTACCTGGCGCAGGAAATCCCAGAGAACGGATACGCTCGGCAATTAAATCCACCGCCAGTGCCAGTTCGTTGTATTGGGTTTCGAACATTAAGTGCAAGGTCTGGAACATAGGCCCGGTGACATTCCAGTGAAAGTTATGGGTTTTCAGATAGAGAGTGTAAGTATCCGCCAGCAGACGGGATAAGCCTTGGGCTATTTCTTCGCGGTGCGCTTGGGAAATTCCAATATCAATATTCATAGTGTCTCCTTGGTAAACGATATAAATAAAATGAAGCCTATGAACTAACAGATTGATTTTTAATGTATTAGTTCAAAATGTATCACTTAAAAAGACTATAGTCAGGCATTCACCTGCGTGCCATTAGCTTTTGCCTATCGATTAGATAAAGACATTCACAGATAGCCCATGAGCAACCAATCGCGGCCTCGCGAGCGATATGTCTGGAATTTACGGGCAATATCATCGGGGCAATCAGCAGGCTCATGGGTAAACCCCAAGTCCTCGTAAAATACTTTCAGGTGCGGCAACGCAAAACAGTAGCATCCCTGAGGCGCTATATTCTGCAACAATGAGCGCATCAACCCTTTTGCCAGCCCCTTGCCTCGCCAGTCATCCCTTACTAACAAATTGCGCAGCCAATAATGCCCGGACTGCTGTGGAACAAGACGCGCCGCTGCAATAAAACCCTCATTTTCGTGGGATTGGGTGTAAACACGCTCACCAGCGGCGCATTTCACTTTGTAACCTTGGGAACGATAAAACCGATCCACCAGAGCAAAGCGCTCCGGTGGTTGGATTTCAACAATACACGGGGAAATACTAACGGGTGACACGAGGAAATTACCTTGCGCTGGATCAGGTTTTGTCTTTGGGTTCTTCCATATTATCCAACGGGAACAGGTTATCAGCCATAAGATCGTCGGGCATACTCATTTCCGATGATTCCATCGGAATCATCTGGCTGTCATCGGCAACATCTATCGGCATTGCCGTAGCCGCAGCGCCAGCAGCAGCCTTGCTAGCTGGGTTGGCAGCAAGGGTTTGTTCAATTTCTGCCAGCTCATCTTTACTGCCTTTACCCGCAATCAAGCGGTAAGCGAAATATCCCAGTACCAACACCAATAAATTACCAACTCCGAGTGCCGCGTATATCCAAAGATTGCTTGATGTATCTTCTTCTGGCGCAGCTTCTTCCTCAATAGCTGGCTCACTGGCTGCGGACGATGCAGCAGCCGAACTTTGCGCTTGGATACCCATAGCAGTTGCTTCGTCAGGATAATAAAACTGGTCAGCTTTAATGGTTTCAGTGAGAGGGCTGCCATCTATTTGCAGCCCTTCTACCTTGAGTGTGATGTCGTAGCGTGCGGGTTGCAGTGGGGCAAATGAAAACTCCCAACGAGAGTTACCAATAGTATTAAGCTGCCGCTCCAGATTATTGCCTTTGGAATCGGTGATGATCGCCGTTACTTTGGTATTTGCTACATCCACAATTTCCAGATCTGCCCCCAAACGGTAAACCCAGGTTTTTTTACCGTCTTTTTCTTCCTGGTTTTTTTCCAGAACAAATGCTGAATCTGTGATATTGAGATGGTGGATGTATTCGCGCTTGAAAGTTTTGCCGTCGATGAGAACCGAAACATCGTACTCGCCCTGCTCCTCAAAGCCAGCCAGTTCGTGCTTGAAAACGCCATCGTCGGGGGCAGGAAGGGTTAAATCCACCTCGCGGGTCTCAACCGAACCACGACTACTCACCAAAGCTTTTGCTGTTAACAATCCAAGAAAATCTTTATTGGTGATGGTGCTGCCATTTTCCTGAAATGAGTAAACCAATCCCAATGTTTGCCCTGAGCGGATATTGCTTTTGGGCGGCTGCATAACCAATTGCAGGTTACTGACCACGGTAATACGGCTTCCGGGAGCCATCTCGGTTTTGACTTTCCACTGGCCAGTCAATGGTTGCTGCACTGTAATCAAGTCGTACTTGTCGGTGCGATACCAATTGACGTTATTTTTAGGGTCGGTAGTGCTGTACTCCTTGCCATCTGGCGCAACAATGACCGTCGCTGGCACTTCTGCGCGTCGAAAAATCAATGCCGTAAATTCTTTGATACTGGCATCCACCAGAAAACCATTTTCATCAAGAGGCACACGCTCAGCGGGCACTGCTTGATCAAAAATGCGCAGGAAAGTACTCATCAGCTCATCGGCAGTATCGGCCACTTCAAAAATACCGTCTGTGGCAATCGACAATTTTTTCATCAATTCCTGATCGGCATCACTGGATAACGCAATGGTGTGGATGCGGTAATCAGCGTTTTTCAAGCGCGGCAACAGCTCAGTGAGGATGCGTTTGCGCTCATTGAGATTCACCACGGCTTCCTGACTAATATCCACTACACCATCAGTCAGCAAAATAATATTGCGGCGATAATCTGCAGAAGGGGTTTCATAGTCTTCTGTCGCCTTTTCCAAAGCAGCACCAATATTGGTAAACATAGCGACAGAGTTGATACTTGCTGATTTTTGCGCGCCCAGATTACGCCAGGATTGGTCAACCACCTGATGCGGAACCAACATATTGACCGACTGACCGAATGTCCATAATCCCGATTTGCTGTTGTCAGGCATCAAGCGTGCAATCAAATCCACAGCAGGTTTGCGCAAATTTTCCGGATCGGTTTTTTTCATACTGCCGGAGATATCAATAATGACCCGAACATCTGCCGGTAGCGGTTTTGCCGGTTCGTCCGCCATGCTCACCAGAGCGATGGGCGACAGACAACCAACAATAAAAAATTGAATAACCAGACGGATTAACAGTCGCATGGAGGTTCCCATAAAAACATTGCCGGACAAAAGCATCAGCAATTTATAGTGGCCAATATTGCTCTTAGTTATAGCAGGAAACAGTCAATTCGCCATTTTGGGCACTGTTGAATCCAAAATGGACTCCAAAATGGTGCAAGCGAACCAATCAAACAGCGCACCTGAAAACGCAAAAGCCAGCGAGATGCTGGCTTTTGCGAAAAGGATATACCAATGAATTTTAATCAGCGGATAGCTCTGATTGGCTCTTCATGTAATAGCTCATCACGTGCAATTCGCTCTTCGCGCGTTAATTTGCGATTGGCGTAATAAGCGCTTTCAGCATATTCATCATCCTTAACAGATTGACGATGACTGGCAGAAGATTCATGCCGTACCGCAGGGCGCGTATTTCCGCGCGTCAGCAATTGATATAGCAGGGACAAGACCAATGCCCCCACCCATAACCCCAGCATTAACTTGATAACAGGCTTGATCGCAACAAAACCACCATCAAAATAGCCAAAGACCAGCGTATAGATTGCTGGTGCCATCGTCATGGTTTCCGGATCAATCGCGTAGGGCGTAAACAGAAGCACCATTACAGTAATAACAAAGAAATGCGTCCAAGCACGACCAGCGCGACGGAACAACAACCAGGCTGCCAGGCTACAACCTACCGCGCCAATGAGGTACATCATCCACGCGTATTGATAGTCGGTCATATTTTCCATTAATCAGTCTCCTCCAGCGGATACTCTTAAAACGGGTAATACCCTTAAGCACTGCCCTTAATTAACCCAACGAATGACGTAATCTTCCAAGTCATCTTGATTGACGGTGTTTTCATGCACAACACGCCCGCGCACTGAGATGCCTGCAGTGTGCACAGATTCAGGATCACCCGATACCAATGGATGCCAGTCAAACAAGGGAATCCCCTCAGCCACTAATCGATAGGCGCAGGTTTCCGGCAGCCAATAAGTGTCGCCAACAGTTTGCGGCGTCAACACGGCGCAGGCTTCTACCAAGCGCTGGCGATCAGTGTATTCCTGGCAGCGGCAAGTGTCATGATCCAGATACCGGCAAGCCACTTTGGTGTAGTAGACATCGCCTGAATCTTCATCTTCCAATTTGTGCAAGCAACACTTTCCGCAGCCATCGCAAAGAGATTCAAACTCTTCTGCCGACATCTGTTCGAGCGTTTTTTCTAACCAAAAAACCCGTACTGCCATAAAAAGTGCCGTTGCTTTACCTGTTGAATAATGGGGCTGCCGTCATTAACGGCCAGATAATTTTGAGTTGAGCGCGCGCACACGCTCCGCATCCGGATCGCGATCCCCGCGCGGAGGCATTTGTAAATAAAACCCTTTTTCTTCCAAATTTTCAGCCACTTTTTCGACACTGGCATGGGCGAGTTTTTTGCCCGGTGTTAGCAACAACACCATCGCTTGCTGGGGTTTGCCGAACATCTTTAACAGTTCGTCAGGCACTCTGCTCAAACCCTCTTCTTTCTTAACGTAGAGGTACATACCCTCTTCTTTTGGGCTGCGATAAATTTCACAAATAATTTTCATATTGAATATCTTTCTATGTAAACGGCTACAGCAAACAACCCAATCCGGATGGCTAAATAACTTCACTTTTATCGGGTTGCGTTTGCGCGATATGCAACAAATGCTCACCGATTAATGCAAAACGCCACCCCAATAAACGTGCAGGTAATTGATATTCACCCGTTTTCATTCCCGATCGCACAATAAATTCATAATCTTTTTTGCGGATCAAAATCTCAGCCGGTAAATTTGCCTGTTCAGCAAACTCCCGCACCCAGTTTTTTAGCGATTTCATCAAAGGGCCTTCGCTCTGTGCAAGCGGAGGATCGAGCCGTGCAGGCCAAGCTGACTCATCTAACAAGAGTGCGTCATGCACAATCTGTAGTATCGTTTCCGCATCATTTTTCAATGTGCGCGAGGGAATATCAGGCACTTTGGAAAGCAGCGAAACATCTTGAATTTTTTTGCGTGCAATTTCCCACAGCGCCGATTCCTTGACCAAACGATTGCGCGGAATATCGCGAGCGCGCGCCTCAGTTTCCCGCCAGATACACAAGCGCCGCAATATCGCGAGTTCTTGCGGCCGCAGCTTCCACGCAAAACCAACTTTCTGATAAGCATCGCTGAAGTCATCCAGCTTGCGTGCATTCCCGACTACATCGGCACAATCACTTTTGACCCACTCCAAGCGCCCACCGGCTTTTAATAATTGCAACAACTTTCCGTAAACAATCAACATATGCGCAACATCCAGCGCCGCATATTTTAATTGTGAAACACTGAGCGGCCGCTGCAGCCAGTCTGAACGTGTTTCATCTTTTGGGATTTCAATTTCAAGCAACTGTTTGACGAGTGATGAATAACCCAAACTAAAACCCAAGCCAGCAAATGCAGCTGCAATTTGGGTATCAAATAGTGGTGCAGGAACTACACCCAACCAGCGCTGAAATACTTCGATATCTTCCGAGCAAGAATGCAATACCTTCGTAACAGACTCATCCAACATTAATTCACGCAGTGGCTCTAGATTCCGGATGGCCAAAGGGTCGATCAGATAGCAGCCTTTTCCATCGCCAATTTGCAACAACCCGGCAATCGGGTAAAACGTTTCACTGCGCATAAATTCTGTATCAACAGCGATCGCTGCTTGCGCACGCCAGCGACTACAAAGCTCTTGTAATTGATCATCCTGATCAATCCAAATCGGTTCACTAGGAATTAACATCAGGGTTATAAACTTCTGCGAGAGGAAAATGCGTGAGCAAGCGTGCCACCATCAATGAACTCCAACTCACCACCGAGTGGAACACCGTGAGCAATACGTGACACAGTGACATTCAGATTTTTAGCACGCTCGCTGATGTAATAAGCAGTGGCTTCACCTTCCACGGTAGGGTTGGTAGCCAAAATCACTTCTGTGATGGACTCTTGTTGCAAGAGTGCGATTAATTGATCCACACCAATATCTTCAGGACCTATTCCATCGATGGGCGACAAATGGCCAAGCAGCACAAAATATTTACCTTGATACGTACCCGCTTGTTCAATTGCCAATACATCACCCGGCGTTTCCACGACGCACAGCAAACTGTTGTCGCGGCGAGTGTTAGCGCAGATACCACACAACACTTGCTCTGTTAATGTGCGGCAGCGTTGGCAGCGCCCGACACCTTCAACAGCCCGATGCAAGCTCTGCGCAAGCCGCTCAGCTCCGGTACGGTCACGCTCCAACAAATGCAGTGCCATACGCTGCGCTGATTTTGGTCCAACACCGGGCAGACAACGCAGGGATGCCATGAGTTCATCGATAAGCGGGCTAAACATGTATGTGCACTTTACTGAATATGAATTGACTAATTGTTTTCAACACGAATGTTCATCGCCTTAAAATGGCATTTTAAAACCCGGCGGGATTCCCATGCCGGCAGTCATTTTCGCCATTTGTTCGCGGCTTTGGTTTTCTACTTTGCGCACCGCATCATTCACCGCTGCAGCCAATAAATCTTCCAACATTTCTTTATCTTCGCTCATCAAACTTGCGTCGATATGAACACGTTTCACATCGTGACGGCCATTCATCACCACACTGACCAAACCAGCGCCCGCCTCACCCTTCACTTCTGCTTTTGCCAAATCTTCCTGCATTTTTTGCATATTGGCTTGCATCTGTTGCGCTTGCTTCATTAAATCGCCGAGACCATTCATAGCGTTTCTCCTACTTCACAATAACTGACGTGCATCGTTAAATTGGCTGGATACTTTCTTCGTTTAACGTCGCACCAAATTGTGCGATTAATTGCTGTACTACAGGATCATTTTTAATTGACTTGATGGCATCATCCAAGCGCTCTGCGCGCAAACGTATAGCCATTTGCGCGGGAGTTTCCGCCGTCACTTTGCCAACCTGAATACGTACTTTGACTTGTTCGACAAAATAATCGACCAATAAATCTTGCAGACGTTTTTCATGACTTACATCGAAAAGCGTGCTGTTGGTTTCATCCAGTACAAAGAAAAACTCATTGCCCTGCCGACCTGTCATCTGGCAGTTCGCGACTGTACTTTGCAAAATGCCGGTCACGCCCAAGCCCAGATAAATATCGGTCCAATCCGCAGGCGTCGCTTGTTCATAGGGCACCTTGCGTATGGTTTTGGCAGCAGGCGGTAGCTCAGGCGCAGCAACAACCGGCGGCAGCGCCGCCTCAGGCTTTTTTGGCTGGCTTACCTCTTGTGTTGCAGCAGCGGGTTCAGTGGCAGGCACATCATAGTACGCAGGTGCCTGTGCATATTCAGCGTATTCATCATCGGGAACACTAGCCGCATCCATTACCGGTGGCTCCTCTGCGGGGGGCGTATGGGATGCAGAAGTGGCGGCGACTTGAACCGGAGTTTCCGCAACCGGTACAGGAGCAACAACCGGAGCCGCTGCTGGAGTATTCACGACAGGAGTCTGATTGATGACAGGTGCCTGATTAACTTCTTGAACCTGGCTAACACTTTGAACCTGATTAACAACGGGAGCAGCTTGGACAACTTTAGGCTGTTGCCCCTGCGGCAAAGCCTGTGTAGGTACATCAATGACACCCTGCGGCTTGAATGCCAACATCCGCAATAGCACCATTTCAAAACCGGCGCGCGCATCGGGTGCCAAGGGTAAATCGCGACGACCTAACAAGGCGGTTTGATAAAACAACTGTACATCTTCCGATGGCAATTGTTGGGCAAGCTGCATAATTCGCTCGCGATCGCCGTGGCTGTTATCTACAGCCTCGGGCAACGCTTGTGCAATCGCGATGCGATGTAACACAGCGAGCATTTCTGCGAGAGCATTCGCGTAATCCGGCGCTTGCTCGGACATTCGCTCGACCGCCGCCAATACCGCGCGGCCATCGAGCGATGCCAATGCATTAACAATGTCGTACACCGCTGTTTGGTCGATAGTACCCAGCATGGTACTGACTTCCACTTCCGTGATTTTGCCCGAACCATATGCGATTGCCTGATCGGTCAGACTCATCGCATCACGCATACTGCCATCTGCGGCGCGCCCTAAATGCCACAAAGCCGCCTCTTCAAACGGAACCAATTCTTCACCCAACACGAATTTCAGGTGCTGAACAATACGTTCGGGGTTCATGTTTTTGAGATTGAATTGCAAACAGCGCGACAAAATGGTCATCGGCAATTTTTGCGGATCGGTTGTCGCGAGCAAGAACTTGACGTGTGGCGGTGGCTCTTCCAGAGTTTTCAGCAGCGCATTGAAGCTGCTATTGGAGAGCATATGCACTTCGTCGATCAGATAAACCTTATAACGGCCGCGGGTCGGTGCGTATTGGACATTTTCCAACAGCTCGCGGGTGTCTTCCACTTTGGTACGTGAAGCCGCGTCCACTTCAATCAGATCAACAAAACGGCCTTCGGCAATTTCACGGCAACTGCTGCATTGGCCACAAGGCTCGGAACTGACACCGGTCTCACAGTTCAGGCACTTGGCGAGGATCCGCGCAATAGTCGTTTTACCCACACCACGGGTGCCGGTAAACAAATAAGCATGATGCAAACGATTGTGATCAAGCGCATTGATCAACGCCTGCAGGACATGCTCCTGCCCTACCATTTCGCGGAAAATACGAGGACGCCATTTACGCGCCAGGACTTGATAACTCATGCCGATTGCTGCTCTCGATTCCAAAAGTGGCTTTATTTGAGCTGTATTTGATAAAGGGCGATCAATACAAGCAAAAAATCAGGCGGCGATTATAGCGACCAGCGCCAGAAATAGACACCAAAGGAGCCAGATCGACAGAAGAAACAAAATAGTGAGTGACGGACAAAACAGAGGAATTTCGAGGAGGTTGGGTGGCGACCTAACCAGCCACACCCCGGCACATAACTTACTGCTACCGTTGCTCCCTTCCGGGCCTGGCGGGGTTCACAGATCATCATTGCGAGGGGACCGGCTAGATCACCATTGCAGCTTGCTGGTGTCACCTGTTTTTCCGCGGCGACATGCAAGAGGCGCGCATTATCATCACTTTACCTTACCAATGCAAGGCGGAATTTAGCCATAGGCATATCTCTGGAAAAGTCCGTAATACCTTGTGCCTAAATGTAAACAAATCCGATAAAAATTGAACAAATCACTATTACAGAAAGATTTTTTCCTGATGGCGCTCATTGCAATTCCCTTTTTCGCCACCATCAACTAGGCTTCTCTGAGTATTTTTACCAACAAATCACACACAAGGTCAGGAGTATTTTTATGGCAACGGTGACTCTCAAAGGAAACCCATTCAACACTAACGGTAATTTGCCTGCGGTTGGCAGCAAGGCTCCCGCATTCAAACTGGTTAAAACAGATTTGTCGGAAGTCTCTTCTGCAGATTTAGTTGGCAAACGCGTTGTACTCAACATCTTCCCCAGTGTTGATACTCCAACCTGTGCACAATCTGTCCGCACCTTTAACGCACAAGCTAGTGCTCTGGACAACACCGTTGTTGTATGTGCATCACAAGACTTGCCGTTCGCCCTTGCACGTTTCTGTGGTGCAGAAGGTCTGGACAAAGTTATTCCTGCATCTGCATTCCGCGCCAACTTTGCAAGCGATTACGGCGTAAAACTGGTTGATGGTCCACTAACCGGATTAACAGCGCGCGCCGTTGTTGTATTGGATGCAGAAGGTAAAGTACTGCACACAGAGTTGGTGAGTGAAGTTGCCCACGAACCCAATTACGATGCAGCTTTAAAAGCACTGGCATAAAACCGGGTGTTCCGCTTTACGCCAAAACGCCAGCTTCTCGCTGGCGTTTTTATTTGCCCCTTCCCGCCAACTGATCACCAGCCAAAACAAAAGCGCTATTAGTCATATTTTTTTATTGCCAAACACTCTGAAAAAAATCCTCTTTTTTCTTCCAGCTACCAACACATAAAAAAGCGCTGCCTATACTAAAAATCAAATGGATCAGGTTTTGTCAGTACCGATCCCACGCTATTGTGGCCTTGTGAGGATGTTTGTCAGAGGGAGAGTAACGGATGCCACCACAGAATAATCAGCAGAGCAGTCATCAAAATAACCATCAAGATAACCAGCCCAGCTATGTTCTGGAGCTGCTGGATGCAGTACCTGCAGGCATTATTGTCACCCATCAGGATGGACGCATCAGCTACCTGAATGCGGAAGCGGAACGTTTATTCGGGTATTCACGCAACGAACTATTAGGCCAATCGGTTGACGTGCTACTACCCAATCGATTCAGCGGCAACCACGCCACATTACGCCAGAGTTACATTGACCAACCATCGACTCGCTACATGGGCGCAGGGCGCGATCTGTACGGAAAACGCAAAGACAACAGTGAATTTCCATTGGAAATTGGCTTGCGCTCTCTGGTTGCCGATAATGAACAATTTATTGTAGCCACCATCGTCAATATCACTCGCCGCAAACAATTGGAGGAGCGATTAGCCAAGGTGATTGAAGCATCGCCTTATGGCCAATTACTCGTCGATGAACAAGGGATTATCCAATTGATTAACCCAAGTTTGCTCGCGCTCTTTGGTTACAACAAAGAGGAACTGCTGGGTAAATCCATGGATATTTTACTGCCCGAACGCTACCGCGCTGGCCATGAAAAACTGCGCGCAGGCTACGTGCAAAAACCCAGCTTGCGCGCAATGGGGCTTGGGCGAGACCTCACTGGCCGCCACAAAAGCGGAACCGAAATTCCCATCGAGATTGGTTTAAGCCCGGTAGAAAGTGATGCAGGCAACCTGACACTTGCCGTTGTCACTGATATCACCGAGCGCAAACGGCTGGAGCTCAATCTGAAACAAGCAAATGCCCATCTGGAAGAGTTTACCTACGTTGCCTCTCATGATTTGAAATCGCCACTGCGCGGGATCAGTGACCTGGTTGAATGGATTAGTGAAGACCTTGGTGAAAATATCCCTGAAGCAGTTAAAAATAATATTGAGCGTATCCGTATTCGGATCGGCCGCATGGAGCGGCTAATTGAAGACTTACTGCTCTATGCACGAGCCGGAAAACGCGCGAAAGAATCCACCGCCATCGATGTTAATGCATTGATTGCAGGCATTATTGAACTACACCCTGTTCCCGCACACTTCAATATTCAACAGGATATTCGCATCAACGAAATTTATGCTGCCAAAATTCCCCTGGAAACCGTACTGCGCAATTTATTTTCTAACGCACTTAAGCACCACACCGGCGTTGATCCCTGTATTACTATTAGCGCAGAAGCCAGTGGCAGTTATTGTTTATTTAAAGTGAGCGATAACGGCCCCGGCATTCCTGTTGCAGCCCAAGAGCGTGTATTTCGTTTGTTCCAAACACTGGGTAACCACTCTTCCAACGGCAGCGGAATCGGCCTTGCATTGGCCAAGCGGTTAACCGAAAGCCACGGCGGACAAATTGAACTTATCAGCAACACCGATAGTAAAGGCTGCAGCTTCCATGTGTGGTGGCCACGTTTTGCGAGGAAAGATATCGATGAATAACCCTGTGAAAGTTAATATTCTGATTGTCGATGACGATGATGTCGCAGCAGAATCTGTCGTACGCAGTTTACGTAAGCACGCGATGGATTTTCCTGTCACCTTGGCGCGCGATGGTATTGAAGCGCTAGAGATATTGCGCGCGAATCATAGTGAACTCACCATAGAAAAACCCTACATTGTTTTGCTGGATCTTAATATGCCGCGCATGGACGGTTTTGAATTTTTACAAGAAGTGCGACAGGACAACGTATTGCAAGACTCTATTATTTTTGTGCTGACGACGTCAGATGCCGACTCTGATAAATCCCGTGCTTATCACGAGAATATTGCGGGTTATATGGTTAAGTCCGCGGTAGGGCCACAGTTTTCAAAATTGGCTTCGCTGCTCGACAACTACCGCAATACCATTACGTTTCCACTCTAAGTAATCTGGATAACACCCTGTAAATGCTTTAAACAATGCGCTTTGGCCAACTGCAAAAAATCTTGCACAAATGGCGATAATAATTGTTCTTCACGCACTGCCGCGTAAAGGGTCGGCCAGATTCCTTTAGCGCCTGCAGAGCGCACACTGATAATTCCCTGTTGCACATATTCCGCCAATACCCAGTTGGGTAACGCGCAAACACCGCGCCCACTGGCAACCAATTGCACCATCATTAATGTCAGCTCTGATGTACGCACCGCCTTGGGTTCACATTGTGCAGGCTCTAAAAATTGTTTGAAAATATCCAGGCGATTGCGCGCAACCGGATAAGTAATGAGTGTTTGGTCAACCAAATCTTGTGGCTGTAAAAAAGTCCGCTCGACTAATGCATGATTATTAGCGAGCGCAATTTGCATCTCGTACCCAAACAACGGGACATACTCCACGCCTTTGATCGGTTGCGGATCAGATGTAATGACCAAATCGATATCACCCTGCGCCAATGCGGGTAATGGCTCAAAGGTAAAACCACCAGAAAAATCCAACTCAATTCCCGGCCATTGGTTGCGATAAATATCGATGGTGGGCATTAACCAGTTGAAGCAGCTATGGCATTCAATTGCCATGTACAAACGCCCCGCTTCGCCGTGCACGAGTTTTTTTACATCGCGCTCGGCTTCGCTGACACTGGCGACTACCTCGTCCGCCAACTGCAGGATTCGCTTACCCGCTTCACTAAACCGCAACGGGCGGCTTTTGCGAATAAACAACTCGCACTCCAAGCGTGATTCCAATTCTTTGAGCTGGTGCGAGAGTGCCGATTGCGTCAGGAATAAACGCTCGGCCGCCTCCACCAAACTACCTGTTTCGCGCAGGGCGATGAGGGTTCTAAGGTGACGGATTTCGATCATGGTTGTTTCCGGGGTAATGAATCGCCGACAACAAATCCCCTGCTGCACCACGCCCCTTTTGCAAACGGGGTTAAGACTTGCTCCATTTGAAAGAGAGAAAAATAAAGAGAAAGATGGTGAGGGATTCGCCTTTATTATGAGTATTATTCACGCCAAAACTGAAAATCACCAGTTTTATTCATGTTTTCTGCAATCCCGCCTCGCACCCTCACAGGATTCAGGTGGCCAGTGATTCGTGAAGGGCTCTTGCGGGAGTGACCATGTTCGCAGCAGATTAAAACTTCCATTCAATCGCCGCATTCAATTCCCGCCCACGATTAGGAATGCCTTGCGGTTTGCCCAAGCTTTGAGAGGGTGTTGAATAGTCGCTGTTGGTGAGGTTTTTGACGGTAAGTGCCAAGTCGCACCCCGGATTTATTTCGTATCGCAACCGGGTATTCAGTACCCAAAAGTCATCGAGCTTGGTCCAGGTGCTGTCGGTGACAGGGTTGTTGCGCTGGTCTTGATAGAAACCCATCAGATTCCAGTTCCAGCGCCCGGTCGCATAATTGACTTCCAACGACGCTAATTGCTCTGCTTCGCGCGCTGCGGAATCCGGCAAATCCATCCGCGTGTAAGTCGTGCGCACTGACCAGTGCGAGGAAATTTCCTGAAGCCATTCCAGCTCAATACCCTGGCTCTGTTCTCTATTGCCATTGCCATAGGTACGGCCAGTGCTGGTAAAAACAGTTTCGATGGGCTTTTCATAACGATTTTGGAAAAGGCCGGCACTGAGGCTGGTTGTGTTCCAATTACCCATCACAATCAGATCCCAGGTTTTGACAATTTCATGGGTTAAGTCTGGATTGCCGAGCAATACGGGGTTATTCATCAAGCCGGTTTCGGTCAGCGTGGGTGCCCGGAATGCCTCACCATATAGCAGCTTGAGACTGTAGGTATCGTTGAGTTGCTCAACCAAACCCAAGCGCGGGCTGAAACGACCGGTGATGTCGGGATACTCATCGTAGCGCCCGCCCAGAGTAAGGCGCGTGGTGGCGCGCAGGTTGCGAAGATACTGGGCATAAATCCCGATATTGTCTTGCGAACCTTCGTTGCCCAGTGGGAAGGTTTTACCCTGGTCGCCATAGTAGGCAATTGGAAAGCGGCGCTGGATAAGCTGCTCCAAATCAAAATTACCTACCGCACTTGCATCCGTTTCCTCGTTGCGCGCCAATTGCAAACCCCATTGAGCACTGGCATCGGTGTTGATCGCCCAATCATTGCTGAAGGTGATATGCCAACTCTCACCGGCAAGGCGGGCATCGCCCTTGAAGGGTTCGGCACTACTGGGGCGGCTCACCGCAGCAAGCTGGCCGGGTCCAGCCAGAAATAGATTGAAATCGTAAGTGAACTGTTGGTAGCTCAGGGCAAGCGTTGAACGGGTGTTGGCCAGCCATTCAAAGTCTTGATCCAACGCCAGATGCCAGAGCGTCCGGTCATTGGCGTTGTAGTCGTTGCCGGTGTTATCCGACTGATAAAAATCGCCAGTTTCGGTGCGCGAATAAGACAAAGCAATGCGGGTTTTCTCCCGCGCGAGCGCCAGGTTTGCTGCGAACTGTTGGCGCGGATCACGCGTGGCGATGGGCTGGCGATTAAAACTATCCTGCAAGACAAAATCATCGCCATTGTCTTTGAAGGCATGGATAAAACCATCCACCGCCCAGCTATCCAACACTCCCGACCAGAGGCTTTCCAACTGCCTGCGCTGCTGCGAGCCATAAGCCAGTGCGATGGATTTTTGCTGTTTGCGGGTGACGATGTTGATGACACCATTGAAGGCAGAGCTGCCGTAGATGGCTGAACCGGGGCCGCGGATAACTTCCAGTCGCTCCACCTGTGCGAGTGGATAGAGCGGCAGTGTGATATCCGGACTGCCTGCGCGCGGATCATTAACCACATGACCGTCAATCAACAACAACACTTCCAGCGATTGCTGGCTGCTGCGCCGCCCACGGGCGCTATAGGTATAAGCCACACCAGAGCTGGAGTTGCGATCAAATTGGAAACCCGGCACCAGGTTGAGCAATTCGTAAAGGTAATCCACCCCCAAACGGCTAATTTGCTCATGGGTAAATACCGACACCGAGGCAGGTACAGTTTTGAGTGATTCTTCGGTCAGGGTTGAGCCAGTAACTGGCACCTCAAGAAGCTGTTCAAGGCTCAGGTCGAGGTAAGTCAGATCTTCACTGGCGCGGCTGCTGTTGGCCAGAATGCACGTAAAAATCCACGCACTGGTAGCAGCAACGTAGTTTATAGATGATCGATAACGTGACTTTTTAGTCGGCATAATGCCTCCTTCCTGTACCTGAACGGGGTCGCGCATGTTGCTCACCAACGCCAGTCAATGCCCATTCCCCACTCCCGGCCGCGATTGGGAATCCCCCCAATAATTCCCGCACCCTGCGGTGGACTTGCGTATGCCTCATCCATAAGGTTTTTGATTGTGAGTTTGATCCGTGTGTCTTTGGTCATTTCATAACTCAACTGGCTATTGGCCAACCAATAGGAACCCATCTGTTCGCGCTCATTGGCTGTTCGAAGGTACTCCCGCTCCCCTTGATAATTAAACGATACGTTCAAATTCCATGCGCCCTTATGGTAGTTAAGTATATATGCTGCTAGCCGATCTGCCTCTGCAAAGGCGGAATCGGGCAGGTCGGAAAAACGGGTGAGGCTCAAGCGCATTAACCAGTTTTCGCCCAGCTGTTGCTTGATATCCAAAGAGGCCCCCCTACTCTGCTGATCATTACTGTTGATGTAAGAGCGCGCGCCTATCTCGTCCAACCCCGAGATGATCGGTGCCTCATAGCGATTGTAAAAACCGGCCAGAAAGCACCCGCAGGTGACAGCAGCGCATGCAAATCCTGATCATCACTTTGGTAGTGATAACTTAACTTGGTCTGCCAGTTGGCGCGCGGGTTAAAGCCCTGTTCCAGCATGAAATGGCGATACTGGGGCTGGAAATAATTGAAATCGTTAAACACTTTTTCGAGCACATAAAAATCGTCGGCTCTCAGGCGGAACCAGGTAATTTGGGCGCGGGTTTGGCGATAGGCAAGCCCTACATCCACCCCCAATTCCTGCCGTGGGTCACGGGTATAGAGGTCACGGGTATCGAGGCCACTGGCCAAGCGATATTCCTGCCCCTTATCTTCGTAAGCATGGGCAAACAGATTGAACTGCCAATCGCCCTGCGCATGGTTCACATGCAGATCCGCTTTACGCCGTTGGTCGCTGCCCGCCATCACACTGACTGCGTTACCGCTGCGGCGGCTCACAATGTTGATCACGCCGGTAAATGCACCTGAACCGTAAATGGCTGAACCTGGCCCCTGAATGATTTCTACTCGTTCGATATTGGCCAGCGGAAATAATGCGAAAGCACTGTCGGCACCGCTGGAGCGAGGGTCAACAAACAACCGGCCATCTACTACCAATGCCACTTCGCGTGCGCGACTACCAGTGCGCCGCCCCGCTGCACTGAAGGTGTAATTTATTGGATTGTCCGCAACACGGCTGACCTGAAAGCCCGGCACCAAGCGCATCAACTCAAACAAATAATCCAGCCCCAGGGTATCGAGCTGCTCGCGGGTAAATACCGTTACAACGGAAGGCACGGTTTTGAGCGATTCATCGCGCAAGGTCGCGCCGGTGATATTGACTTGTAGCAACTGCTCCAACTCCATCGACAAATAGTCATCGGCCACAGCAACGCCCGCGATGCCGGATAGCAGGCACAGGCTCAATGCGCGCGACCGAACCCGCCGGGTCATGTCAAACACCATTCCATTTGGCGACCCAGTCTTCAAACTGGGCGGCAGGCAAGGGTTTGGAGAAGTGATAGCCCTGCATCAAGCGGCAGCCTTGTTGCTCCAGCAATGCCAATTCCTCAGCTGTCTCCACGCCCTCGGCGATTGTCTTCATGCCCAGTGAATCGGCAAGGCGGATGATGGAACTGACAATCGCAAGCGAGGCGCTGTCGCTGCGCATATCGCGCACAAAAGACTGGTCGATCTTGAGGATATTCGCCGGCAAACGGCGCAAGTAATTCAAACAGGAGAAGCCAGTGCCGAAGTCATCGATCGCAATGCGATACCCCAGATCGCGAAATGCCTGGAGCACCTGGATGGACACTTCCATATCGCTCATCAACATGGATTCAGTCAGTTCCAACTCCAATGAGCTGGGCGCTGCCCCAGCCGCCGCTAACAAGCTTTGTACTTCCGATAGAAAACCGGCTTGATGGAATTGCAGCGCCGAGATATTCACGCTCACCACCAAATCAGCAACACCCGAATTTTTCCAATGAGTGACCTGCCGCGCTGCCTCTGCAATCACCCAGGCACCGAGCGGAATGATCAGGCCGATTTCTTCTGCCAGCGGAATAAAGTGATTGGGCGGCACCAAACCGCGCTCCGGATGCCGCCAACGGATCAAGGCTTCTGCGCCGTATAAATGCAGGTTAGCGAATTGATCGCTCGACAAGGGTATTTGCGGCTGATCGCCCGAGAGCTGTATCTGAGGTTGATCGCCTGATAGTTGTATCTGAGGTTGATAGTGCAGCTCAAACTGCCCCAGCGCCAATGCCTGTCGCAGGTCATGCTCCAGCTTCAAGCGGTCAAGCGTGCGTGCATTGAGCACCGGGGTGTAAAACTGGTAATTGTTGCGGCCTTTTTCTTTGGCGAGATACATGGCCGCATCGGCATTTTTAATCAGCGTATTAGGGTCTTCACCATCTTCCGGATAAACCGCAATCCCGATACTCGGGCTCAGGTGCAAAGGCATGTCTTCCAAGTTGTAGGGCTTTAACAGTTCCTCGCGAACTTTTATCGCCACTTCCACCAAGCTGCGTTCATCGCGCACACGCGGCAAAAGCACGACAAATTCATCACCGCCCAAGCGCGCGACAGTATCGTCGGTGCGCACCGCTTCGCTTAAACGCGCGGCTGTCTGGCACAAAATATTGTCGCCTGCGGTATGGCCCAGTGAATCATTGATATTTTTAAACCGGTCGAGATCGATAAACAAAATCCCGACCCTTTCGCCGCGCCGCTTGGCGGTATTGATCGCCATTTCCAAACGGTCATTCAACAGCGCGCGATTGGGCAGCTCCGTCAGGCTGTCGTGATGGGCAAGAAAATCAATGCGCTCGCGGGATTTTTTCCGTTCAGAAATATCGCTGAAAATAGCGATGTAATTTTCTGGTTTGCCGTCGCTGTTCAGCACCTGGCTAATGGAGTACCAGGTCGGGAATTTTTCGCCATTTTTGCGTTGGTTTATCAGCTCGCCTTGCCAGTGACCCTTTTCTTTCAGGATATGCACCAGATTGCGGAAAAAACTGTGTGAATGCAGCTGGGCACCCACTTTCGCTGTGTCCACCCCCAATACTTCTTCCTCGGTGTAACCCATAATCCGCTCATAGGTTTTGTTCACAAGGACGATATTCAGGTTGGTATCGGTAATCAGGATCGCCTCATTACTGCCTTCAAATACTTTTGCCCATAACCGCAGTTCAGATTCTTGCTGTTTGCGCTGGGTAATATCGCGGATCACCATCACCGCTTCGTCCTGCTCACGCAGAATGACCCGCGCCTCCCAGGTTCTGGGTTTACGCGCCGCTTGCGACCAATCGAACTCAACCAGCTGCTCGCCCTTACCGGCAAACACGCGGCGGATCTGCGGTGCCAAAATACCGTACACCTGCCCGGGCAAATGGCCTTCGCCAGTCACCGGGTCATACACCACCCACTCTTCCATTTCATTCACATAGGTACCGACCTGCATGTCGATCACATGGCCATCGCGGTCGATACGCAAAATAATGTCGGGGATACCGGCAAGTAATGCGCGGGTTTTCCCTTCGCCAATACTGGCTTCTTTGATCGCCTTATTGGCGCGCAGGATAAATTGGATACGGAACGGCAAAGTGCCCCAGCTAACCGGCTTGGTGATGAAATCCATCGCGCCCGATTCAAAGGCATGGTGGATAGAACTGATATCGTCCAGCCCGGTCACCATCGCAATAGGCAAATCGCGGCCGCGAGGTTGGGATAAGAGTTCGCGGCACAATGAAAAGCCATCGCCGTCGGGCAAGAGCACATCCAGCAAAATAATATCGGGGCGGATTTCTGCAAAACGGGCACGGGCGCTGGCGCAGTCAGCGGCTTCCATCACCCGATACCCTGCCCGCTCAAGCGTGATGCTGGTGGTCAGGCGCGCGGCTTCATCGTCATCGACGATTAACACCAATGCTGGCGCTGTCGTTTGTTCTTTCACTTGCCTTGCTCCTCCCGCTCCAACTCGGCCAGGCTTTGCAGCGATAAACCGTAAAGGTGCCGGATACTTTCCAGTTGTTGTACCGCGTTTTCCAGATTGCCCTGACGCGCAGCCGCTTCGCAGTCGCGGCAGGCTCCAGCTAAATCCACCAAGCCAAGATTGGCGGCGCTGTTTTTAAAGTTGTGCGCCGTTTTGTACAGCAGGTCTGCATCCTGCGTAGCAACGGCTACCGAGAGTTGTTCCAGTAATGCGGGGCTACTGCTGCGGAACAGACCGATAATGCGGATCAGGAGCCCTTCGCGTAATTCGCGTAATTGGCGAATGACCTGCTGGTCAATTTCAACGCCTTCAGCGGCTGTGCTTTTGGTTGTACTTTTGGCGGCCGTGCTCTCGGCGACTGCACTTTCGGCGACCGCACTGGCGAATGCGTTCACTGCGGTGGAAACAGGTGCAACAAGCGGTACGGTAGATGCCGCTATGGCCTCGGCGCGATCCGGCAGCCAGCGCGCCAGAACATCATGTAACTGCGATTGGGCAAAAGGTTTGCTCAGATAATCGCTCATGCCCCGTGCGAGGCAGTTTTCGCGGTCGCCACTGATTGCGTTGGCGGTCAGCGCGATAATCGGCAGAGGGTTTATTCCCAGATCAACCTCGCGCCGACGGATCTGGGCAGTGGCTTCAAAACCATCCATCACTGGCATTTGGCAGTCCATCAGTACCAGATCAAAATGCTCCTGCTGCAGTAACTCCACCGCTTCCTGCCCGTTATTGGCGATGCTCATGGTCACCCCGATACGCTGGAGCATGGCACTCGCCACTTCCTGATTGACGGGATTGTCTTCGGCCAGAAGTACCCGTCCGGACAGGCGGGATTGGGTTGCATCGCTGGCGATGGGATGATCAATCACAAAATGATTGTTCACCTCGCCCGCAATCACTTGGGCAATCAGGTTATGTAACTCAGACTGGCGAACCGGTTTAAGCAACAGCGGCATACGTGCGGCTATCTCCGGCCGCGCCGCCATGCCGGCCGAACTCAAGATAATCACTTGCAGGGCTGCAAGGCGGGTATCGGCAGCGATCGCTTTCAGCAACTGGCCGCCATCCATTTCCGGCATGCACCAATCGGTCAGCATCAACCCGAAGGGTTTGCCCTCTTCTACCCCCTGCTGCAGCAGCGCCAGCGCCTGTTGCGCCGAGGATGCCAACACTGGCGACATGCCCCATGACCTTAACCAGTAATCCAGAATTTCAAGGTTGGTCGGGTTATCGTCCACCACCAAGGTATGCAACTGGCCAAAACCTTCAACCAATTGGTAATCGCGCGGGTCATTCACCTGCTGCAAACGCAGACGGAAATGAAAACGGCTGCCGGTGCCCGGTTGGCTGTCTACCTGGATCTTTCCACCCATCATTTCGATCAAGCGCTGCGAAATCGCCAACCCCAATCCGGTGCCGCCATATTTGCGCGCCATGGAAGAATCGGCCTGGGTGAAGGATTGGAACAAGCGCGCCTGCTGCTCGGGCGTTATACCGATACCGGTATCGCGCACTGAAAACTCCAACAGCACTTGTTTGTCCCTGCTCTCTAATAAATCCACCTCGATGATGACTTCACCCTGCTCGGTGAATTTAATCGCGTTGCTCAGGAGGTTGGTAATGACCTGCCCCAAACGGGCAGAATCGCCCACTGCAGACAAAGGCGGCAGTGGTGTTTTGCAGAGCAGTTCGAGGGATTTGCCCTGTGCAATCGGGGCGTAGCGCTCGGCAATATCCTCCACCAGCAAGTTGAGCTGGAAGGGGCGATACTCCAACTCCAGACGGCCAGCTTCGATTTTGGAAAAGTCCAGAATATCGTTAATGATCAACAGCAGGTCTTCGCTGGAACGGCGGGCAACGCGGGCAAAGCGTTTTTGCTTGGCATCCAGCTCGGTGTCCATCAGCAGCCCGGTCATTCCCATGATGCCGTTAAGCGGGGTGCGGATTTCATGGCTCATTACCGCTAGGAATTCACTCTTGGCTTTGCTGGCGGCTTCGGCTTGTTCGCGCGCCGTTTGTAGCTCCACCGTGCGGGTCAATACCCGTTGTTCAAGCAGTTCCTGATTGAGGCGCAACTCTGAATCCTGCGCTTCAATACGGTCGAGCATGGCGTTGAAGCGACGTGTCAGCAGACCCACTTCATCGCGCACTTTTAATTCGGGCGCGCGCTCCTGATAACGCCCTTCAAGCCCTACCTTCTCCGCGACCTCGCTGAGTTTGCCCAGAGGGCGCAACAGCGACGACACCAGAATCAAGGTGAGGGATACGCAAATCACCAGTGCGGCCAGCGCAATCACACCAACCCAAGCGAGCACGTCATAAAATTGCACGCGTATGGGCTGCAGGCTGATATCCAGCTCCAGCTCACCCAAATATTCTCCTTCCCAGTACACCTTGGCTGGCAGATGGTCGTCCAGTACCAGGGATTTACCGGGCGCAGCATATTCCGCCAGCAGCGTGCCGTCTTTCAGGCGCAAACGGGCACCCAGCACCTTGGACTCTACGCGCAGTGCAGCGAGCGTCTGGCGCGCAGATTCGGCATCGATAAACATACTGGGTGCGGCGAGGTTGAGGGCGGTGACATCGGCCAGTGTCTGCAATTGGCTATTGGCCTGCATACGCATGTAGTTGTATTGCTGCCACGCGCTGGCAAATACCGTTCCCAGCACCGTGAGACTGGTCAGTGCCATCACCAGCAAGCTGATCTTTCGCACCATATTCCAATGAGTAAACATCTAACCACGCCCCCCCTGACGTTTTTTGGCCAGTCTGAGCAATTGGCTACTGATTTTGACTCCGGCGTGATTGATCGCAGGCTCGTTGATTTGGAATTCAATACGGTTGTCGCTGGTGCGCATCAAGGCGATACCGACACGCTCATCGGTTGGGCTAGCCTCATCCATCACCAATAACATGCCAGGTTGCAACGATTGGGGGAGCGGCATGGCAGCGCCCGCTTCCGTTACATACAGCAACTCGCAGTGACTGAAAGTCTGCGTCAGGTTCGGCTCGTTGGTTTCATTGACGTGATCGATATAGATCACTTGGATACTGCGTTTTTGTTGGACTTTGTTATCGATAGGTGCCAGTGCGCTGCGGGTTTCGTCCTCGGCTCCCAGAACACACAGGGACAGCTCACTATCCGGCAAAGCCGGCCATTCAATGAACTTGATGAAGTTATAAACGAATGCGACTCGCAACCCGGCTTCCGATGCCTGGGCAGAAGCAGCCAAGCAATCGCCGCCGAGGATTAATAGCAACCCCCAGCGCAGCAGGCTTTGGCCTATCGCCTTCACTTGCCCCACACCCAAAAGAACCTCCAACAGCACGCGCAGACACAAAATGATATTTACCCACAACCCGGCTGGTTGCCCATCGTCAAAAGGAGCAAACTTTGAAGGAAATCAGTGAATTGAGGTTAGTTCAGGGAACAGTCCTGAGAATAGTCCAGAGAATCAATATTCGCGAAAAACTCCGGTTAAAATTCCCTGCAAACAAAGCGTTTGCGCTAAGTGGTATGATGCGCACCCTCCAATTTCATCAAGATGGCGTTTTTATGTTGTTGTTTGTCGATAACCTCACCAATGTCGATTTCAGTTTCCTCGACCCGCAGCGCGGCTTACTGGGTGAAACCTGGCTGGCGAATGTGCGCCTTCTGGGTGAGCTGGATGAACAAGGCATGGTGTGCGACTTTGGCACCGTTAAAAAAGTCATGCGCCACTGGCTGGATACCGAATTGGATCACCGCCTTGCCGTGCCTGTGCGCTCCCCTCACATACGCATTGACGATGAAGGTGAGTTCCTCAACATTCGCTGGCAATTTGGGGAGGCGGGCGAGTTTTTGGAAACACGCTCACCGCGCGATGCCATCGCCCTGGTGGATGCTGAAGTGCTCACGCAAGAATCGGTCGCTGCCTGGTGTATCACCCAACTCAAACAGCAATTCCCTACCACTGTAGTGCGCATGGAATTGGACTTTACGCTGGAGGCCATTGAAGGCGCTTACTACCACTACAGCCACGGATTGAAAAAACATTTAGGTAACTGCCAGCGTATCGCCCATGGGCACAGATCGCGCATTGATATTTGGGCCAACGGCCAAAAATCGCCCGCACTGGAACAGCAATGGGCTGACGCATGGAAGGATATTTATTTGGGAACACGTGAAGATTTGGTGAGCTCACCGGTTCACGACGGTGTCAGTTATTATCATTTTGCTTATGAGGCGCAGCAAGGGCAGTTTGAGATCACCTTGCCACAGCGCTGCTGTTATTTGATGGATACCGACACCACTGTGGAATTTATTGCGCATCACATTGCACACAAAACCCGCCAACAACATCCGGATTCCAACATTCGAGTCAAAGCCTATGAAGGTATCAATAAAGGCGCGATTGTTGAGGCTTAATCGCGCCTTATTCGATTTTTAGCAACATCACAAACGGAACCAACGTCAAACCTGCCACAAAAATAATGGCAACAGCCGATGCAATAAAACGGATCGGCTGGGCACAAAAATGCTGCCACATACTAGGCACCTGCCCCGCCTCCACCAGTTGCGCATAATTTTGTTGCTGACGCACCGCGCGCTCAGCTTGATATTCCCGAATTAATTCCCGCGCACGCTCTTCTTGCGCTCCATCCGCCAACCAGATCGCATCCAGCCCCACACGAAAAAAACCAGCATCGGTTTCGTAATAGCGGATCTGGTGTTCATCCAGCAGCGCACGGATATCCGCCGCTTCGTCATCGGGAACTTGTGCAAGTCTGAATAATAATCTGGCCATGATAATTGGACGGTCTTGTTGGTTTGGATAGCCTTGGTGATTTGGATAGTCCAGTGGACATAACCCAATGGATAAAGACCCGCAGCATATCAGCTCTTGATTCATGGCTACATCAATCAAGAGCTAATATGCGTTTTGATTTAAACCTAAAGAACGATTTAGCCTTGTTTATCCTGAGCTTCACGCATTTTTTTAATCGCAAGATACGTACTGTTCCGCATGCGCGCTACCGCAACCGTCAGGCGATCCATTTCATTGCGTGTGTCTTGCGCAATCTCCTGCACCGGGATACTCGCAGTTCCCCCCATAGACACTTCATGCGCCATACCGGTCAATTTTTTAATAGGACTAATCAGTGCGGAACGGATAAACCACAGCGCCAGTAACAGCGAACACATCACCAGTAACAACTCCACAGGCCCCACAAAATTGCTGAACTTGGTCAGCAATGATTCGGCGGGAATAGTCACGCTAATAATGCCGGCCACATCCCCCTCTTTAAACCAAAAACCATTCTGGTCGCCATAGCGGCTAATCACATCGGCAGGTGCTTTGGCAGGGTCACCGTGACATGCAATGCAACCTTCCGTATGGAAAACAGCCTTGGCATAGCGATACTCACCATCCTGCAGACGGGCAAACTCGGTCTGATTGGTAGCGCCGATCTGCGCCAACGCATCCTTTTCAAATGCATCGGGTTTATTAACCGGATTCATGACATTGTGCGATGTCATGCGAAACTTGGCAGGCGAACTTGACAGCGCTACCACTTCCGAAAATTCGCGCTGTGCCAAGGCCGGGTTTTTGGAGTAGAAAGTACTCGCCGCATTGGCCTGCGACGGATCCAGTAATTCTACCTTGCTCAGAAAACTCGCCTCTGAATCGCCCTTCACCCACACTCGCCCATGCTTGGCAACCCAGCTACCAAATGCCTCCACATTTGCCACAACGGTCGTCGCTTGGGAGCGCAGCTCGGCATGATAAATATTCTGCAATACCAACAGATAAGCAACGCCATTCAATATCAGCATTAACAATACAAGAAGGAAAAATTTGGTGGAGATCGAAGCCGTTCTTAGCATAAAACGTCCTGAATGATGCAAAAGTTAAAGGTAAGGATAAGAAGAAAGCATGAGCAATAAAGCTCTATCAATAAGAAAGAACGGAAACTACAAGCGCGCGAGAATGACTCGCGCTTGCGAGGTAAACCGCGCTTTATCGGCAGGGTTATCCAGCAGCTGGGCAAGACCTTCAATGTAACGCAACAGGCCGCTGGGTCCGGTTTTACCTGACACCAGCCAGTGATCAAACACCTCGCCTACCAACTCGGGAGCCACCGGGCCAACGAATTCGGTAAACAACTGATCGAGCCGGGCCACCATCCGGCGCACTACCGGTAGCAGCATTTTTTCCCTTGTTACTGCCGTTGTAACAGCAGGTAATGTCACAGACTTATTGGTATGGAACATAAGATTACTCAATCCTGGAGAATGTGTGGAATGTTGAATTCTACGCCTAGGTGCACTGCCTTTATATCGACAGCCTCACAAAAATGACAGCGCTATCATAGCACAAAACCAGACTTTACAAATCCTCACTCCAAGCTAAATATCCGAGTGTTATAGTGCCTGCCACTCTTAGGTCTCCACCGTAAAACCAATCTTTATCACATCTTTTTGAAAACCATCATTTTTGCAATTGCTATTGTTTGAGACTCCTATGCTTGCCAACGATGTACCTCTAGCCACGCCACATACCCAAGCTGCCCAGCAACTTTCCACCCGCTTCGCTTTTTTGATCACCGGCCTCGCCATGTCCGCTTGGGCACCGCTGATTCCTTTTGTCAAAGCGCGTCTGGCGATTGGTGAATCAACACTCGGCTTGTTGATTTTGTGTTTTGGTGTCGGCTCGCTTCTGGCAATGCCGGTAACTGGCATGCTGGTTAATCGCTATGGCTGCCGCCGTGTGATCACCAGCAGCTTGCTACTGATGTGCGTCAGCTTGGTGTGCCTGTCTATTTCTCCTGGCGTGTCGGGAATGGCCGTCAACCTGCTGATTTTCGGCATGATGCTCGGTGCTACCGACGTCGCCATGAATATGCAGGCGGTAGTGGTAGAAAAAGCCAGCGGCCGCGCGATGATGTCGGGCTTCCATGGTTTTTATAGCTTGGGCGGGATATTTGGCGCGGTGGTGATGAGCGCGCTCATGTGGTTGGGCTTATCGCCCTTTCACGCGCTGCTCTGCCTGACATTCGTGCTTTTGCTGATGCTGGCTTATTGCAGCAAGGATTTACTTCCGAAGGTGAACCAATCAAACAACAGCGAACGCGACCCGTTCTTTGTATTGCCACGCGGCAAGGTGTTACTCATCGGCGCGCTATGTTTCGTCGCCTTTCTCGCCGAAGGTGCTGTTCTGGATTGGAGTGCAGTATTCCTCAACACCCTGCGCGGTGTAGATCCGGTTTATGCGGGTTTGGGCTTCGCGTGTTTTTCCATCGCCATGACTATCGGCCGTTTCACCGGCGACAAAATCGTCAACCACCTTGGCGGCACACGCGTCGTTTTTTGGGGTGGGATCTGTGCCGCGAGCGGATTTTTACTCGTCATATTCGTCCCTTTCAACGCCGCCGCGTTCATCGGCTTTACCCTGATTGGCGTGGGCGCATCCAACATTGTACCAGTGCTATTTACTGCCGCAGGCAACCAAACCTCCATGCCCATGGGTTTGGCCATCGCAGCTGTGGTAAGTATGGGCTATGCGGGGTTATTGGCAGGGCCGGCAGTGATCGGGTTTATCGCAGAACTGAGCAGTTTGAGTGTGTCATTCGGATTAGTTGCTCTGGGTTTATTGGCGCTCGCAGGAGCAGCCAAAAAAGCGACAAGCGAATGAATAAAACTCTTTATTGCGCGAGCATGTTCTGGATAGCATTTTTCAACACTTCCAAATATTGCTCTATCACTGCTGCCACAGTTTGGGGGTCAATATCCCCCAAGTAGTTATGCACAAGAATATTGCGGAATCCACTAATTTCCCGCCAAGGAATCTCAGGAAATTGTTGCTTTAGCTCGATGGGTAATTGCTGTGTCGCTTCAGATAAGGTCTGTAAATTTCGCACCGCAGCATCATATAAAATATCATCTTGCCGAATATCGCCGCGCGCCTGAATGCGACGTATTTTGGCGATAGAATCCAAAATATGAAGCGCATAAGGTTGCCAAGGTTTACTCATAAATCTACCGCTTCGCTTAATACCGACGCACGGATGTGGCAATTCAATTCGTGCTCTGGAATTAAATCAACCTTACGCCCCAAAAGGTTGGATAAACGATCTGCTAAAGGTAACCGCTGCTTGAAAAGATCGTACCCCTTGGGAAAATCGACTAAAAAATCTACATCGCTTCGCGGCCCTTCCTCCCCACGCGCTACAGACCCAAAAACGCGGATTCTGCGCGCACCAAACTGCTGAGCCAACGCATTAATTGTCGCTTTTTGCTGATGTAAATCTTCTAGCAGCATACATCCCCCGATTATCTACGTTGTACGCGCTGTGCCCGTTGGCCAACAGCTCAAGCATAGCTGTCTATTTGTTACCTTGAAAACACTACCGTCTTGGTACCGTTCAACAACACGCGGTGCTCCGCGTGCCAGCGTACTGCCCTATTCAGCACCACCGCTTCAATATCGCGCCCGATTTCCGCCATTTCATCCGGTGAATTCACGTGGGAAACGCGCTCAACGGATTGCTCAATAATCGGACCTTCGTCCAAATCAGCCGTCACAAAATGTGCGGTGGCACCAATGAGTTTCACACCGCGATCAAACGCCTGATGATAGGGTTTTGCGCCTTTGAAACCCGGCAAAAATGAGTGATGGATATTAATCGCACGGCCATTGAGTTTATGGCACAAATCGTCGGACAGGATTTGCATATAACGCGCGAGCACCAAAAAATCGGCCTGCAAATCCTGCATTAATTGCCACAACTGGCCTTCCTGTTGCGGCTTGGTATCTGCCGTGATGGGCAAATAATGAAATGGCAATTGATACCATTCGGTTAAATCGCGCATGACATTGTGGTTGGAAACCACACCCACAATATCAATCGGCAGCGAACCATTTTTCCAACTGTTCAGCAACGCATTCAAACAATGCCCCCATTGCGAAACCGCAATCAGTACACGCGGTTTGCTGGCACTATCAAAAATATTCCAATCCATCTGGAACTGCTCACCCAGAGGTTTAAACAGCGAGCGAATCTGCCCCAAATTGTAACCAGCCGGGCACTCAAACACGGTACGCATAAAAAAGCGGTTACTGTGTACATCTTCAAATTGCGAAGACTCTTTGATGTTAAACCCGAGGGTGGCGAATAAAGTGGCAACGGCGGCCACCAAGCCTTTTGAATCCTGACAGCTAAAGGTTAAAACGATTTCTTTGACAGCAGACATGAAGTGTAATCCCGTAACAGAGGCTGGGAGCCCTTAATTCGAAAAGGCACCCAGACTAAGGAATGCACGGGGGTAATTCAAGCATTCGGGCATTTCAATGTTTAAATAACCAGTAAATAACCTTCATCCATGTGTCTATACTTCCAATTGCTACAGGTGTACTTGCTACAGTATTACCTGATACGGGTACTACCCGCGATTTGGATAATAAAAGCCCGTTATGAAACAACTACACATGCTGTGCTTGATACTGGGAATACTCCTCGCGCAACCCGGCAATGCCCGGGGTGCAGAGACAACAGAAATAATCACCTTGCCGATTGGTATGTACAGTGCCAGTTTTGTCCCGCGCCCCCTGACATTCAATAACGGAAGCTGCCCGGACATCCGCCACACTCACATAGGCCATAATCAAATCGTGGCCGAGTTATTAATACTGTGCAGAGCGTTGGAGCTGGGTGGACTCAAGCCAGCATTTGAATTCAACAATACATCTGATTATTTGCGCATCATCCATGACTCTGCCAATTCAGTGACACTGATGCCGGGTTTTGTCATTTGGAAAACGGATATTAATCCAAACTTGTTTTACATCTCCGATCCGGTATTAAAAGAAAAAGAATTTGTGAAAGGTATCTACACGGTTCCAGATAATAAAAAACTATTGTCCATCAAACATGCCGACGAGTTGAAACACTATGCAATAACGACCAACCAAAATTGGATTCACGATAATGCTGAAATTACCTGCATAACCCCGAAAATAATCACAGCAGCATCCAATCCTCATTTAATGGCGCGAATGATCGTTGCCAAACGTGCGGATTTTATGTTATTTCCTTTTTTCAATTCGTCCGATCTAAACGGTTCCCTCAACGATATCAATTTGGTTCCGCTACAAGGGATGAAAGTTGCATTCAATGAATCACTTCATTTTATTGTCAGCAAAAAACACCCCAGGGGGCTCGTGGTATACGAAGCCTTACAAAAAGGATTGAAAGAACTTCGCACCAACGGAACCCTGCGTTACATCTATGAAAAAACCGGTTTTTTCAACCCACAGGTAAAAGACTGGACCGAGTTGGGATGCGACAATCAACCTGAAGCGACCAACTCCTTAAACGCCGCCGCCAACCGCGAATAAATCGGGCCGGGGCACTGCGGAATCTTTCTACCATCGGCATAACCAACCGGAATTAACTCCGCGCCGGTTCCGGTGAGAAAGCATTCATCGGCCGTGAATAAATCATAAGGGGCGAGTGGAATTTCGCGGGACTTTATGCCGAGCTTTTCAGCAAGTTCCAGTACCACTTGGCGGGTGATGCCATCGAGTGCGCCTTCAATTACCGGCGGTGTTAATAATTCGCCGCGCTGTACGATAAAAATATTATCCGCACTGCCCTCAGCAATTCTGCCTGCGCTGTTTAACAAAATGGCTTCATCGGCACCGGCATGTGTGGCTTCCATACGCGCGAGTATGTGATTGAGGTAATTCAAACTTTTGATGCGCGGATCAAGTCCATCGGAACCCAAACGGCGAGTGGCGGCGATGATGACTTTTGCACCTTCGCTGCGCACTCTTTCATTCACCAATTGCAAACGATCTGCAACAATAAAAACAACGGGCGAGTGGCAACGCGAAGGATCAATCCCTAATGGGCCGGGGCCGCGTGTGACGACTAAACGTAAATAGCCGTTTGTTTCCGGCGCTGCAGAAATGGTTTCAATAACGGCGTGAGTTAATTGTTCGATGCTGTAAGGAATGGCGAGCGCAATTGCGCGTGCCGATAAAAATAATCGCTCCAGATGGGCCTGCAAACGAAAGGCGCGGCCGTTGTAAAAACGTATGCCTTCGAACACACCATCGCCATATAAAAGTCCGTGATCAAAAACAGAAACTGTTGCCTGTTCGAGTGGAATAATGTGACCGTTGCGCCAACACACTGGAGTGGCTGCTGTAGGTTTCTGATCCGCATTTGTTAAATCAGCCATAAAATTCTCCTGTCAACATAGTGCGGGCTTTACCACTTAATAAAACGCGATCCTCTTTCCAATCCAGTGTTAACCAACCACCGCGCGCCGATGCCTGATGCGCATACAAGTGCGTTTTGTCGAGGCGATTACCCCAATAACACGCGAGCAGGCAGTGTGCAGAACCGGTCACAGGATCTTCACTGATACCAACCTTGGGAGCAAAAAAGCGCGAGACCATATCTAACCCCGAACCACTATCGCCGGGCGCGGTAATGATTAAGCCTCGTGTTGTAAATGACGCGATTTTTTCTGCGTCGGGGACAAAGTTGCGCACAGCATCGGCCGAATCCAATACCGCAATAAGATCGTCTTTCCCCGCTCCAAACCAATGTGGCTGTTTGCCAAGCAACTCAATCAAGGACGATGGAACCTGTGCAATGGACTGCGGAAAGTCAGCTGGAAAGTCGAGCTGGATTTCATCGCCATTACGCACGGCCGTAAGCCGGCCACTGAGCGTGTGGAATTCCAGCAACGGCGCTGTTTCACCCAGGTGTTGCCAGAGTGCGTGAGCCGCAGCGAGAGTCGCGTGCCCGCAAAGACTGACCTCCACTTGAGGCGTAAACCAGCGCAGATTCCAGCTGCCATCGGCGCGTTTGTGCACGAAAGCAGTTTCTGATTGATTCATCTCCAGCGCGACATTTTGCATCCAGCCCGCAGATTGTTCCTGATCAAGAACACAGACACCGGCGGGATTACCGCTAAACGGACACTCCCTTGAGGATCCGGAAACAAAAGCATCCATCAGATACAGAGAAACACTCATAACACACCTCCTGAAATCGATTGGTTGGGGCATTTTTGAAAAAGCAGTGTATTTCGCGAACAACAACCATTACAGTTTCAAAAAACAACAATTGATACGATACAGATGTAAATAATTGCTATCTGTACCTAATGTTTTGGCACCAACTGTACCTATTCAACGTAAATCAAATTCACTGAGCGGAGCTGCAATGGATATTCTCTACCGGAAATTGGCCGATGAGCTGGCCAGCTTGATTAATGCAGGAGGATTTCAGGATGGTGATCGCCTGCCCGGCGTGCGCCAGCAAGCACAGGCGCGTCAGCTGAGTATTGCCACCGTTTTATCGGCCTATCGCCAGCTGGAGGATTGGGGTTTACTGGAAGTACGTAACCGTTCGGGGTTTTATGTCAAAACCAAACCGACTCTGGCGGTATCACCGCCGCGCATTGTTGTCACCACCATGCGCCCGGCGTTGGTAACCGGTCAGGATATGGTGCTGAAACTGATTAAGGCTGCAAATGATCCGACCGTTGTGCAGTTAGGCGCGGCTGTTCCCGCAGCGGAATTCCTGCCGACACGACAGATTGAACAAGCGCTCACCAAAGCAGCGCGCCATTATCGGGTGCGCACCGCGAACTATGAGTTCTCACCCGGCGCACCCGAGCTGCGCCGCCAGTTATCGCGTCGATTGGCCGATGCGGGCTGCGCTGTACATCCGGATAATCTGGTGATTACCAATGGCTGCCAGGAAGCCCTGACATTAGCGCTACGCGCCGTCACATCGCCAGGTGATGTGGTGGCCATAGAATCACCAACCTTTTACGGATTGCTGCAGGTAATCGAATCTCTTGGACTAGAGGCGCTGGAAATCCCCACTACCCCGCACTCAGGGATGTCATTGGAAGCGCTCGACTTGGCACTCGGCCGCTGGCCGATTAAAGCCTGCGTTGTCACTCCGAATTTCAGTAATCCATTGGGCTGCCTAATGCCTGACGAACACAAACAAAAACTGGTAGCGATGCTCAAAGCAAAAGAGATCACATTGATTGAAGATGATATCTACGGCGATTTGGGCTTTAGCCACGCCCGACCTTCGTTACTGAAGGGGCTGGATGAAAACGTCATCCTGTGCAGTTCAGTCTCAAAAACCCTATCTCCCGGGTTGCGGGTGGGCTGGATCGCACCGGGGCGTTATCAGGAAAAAGTAGAGTACATGAAATATGTCTTGAATCTGGCCACCACGACTGCCCCACAACTGGCGGTTACAGAATTGTTAGAAACGGGCCAATATGAACGCCACTTGCGGCGGGTACGCAGTGACTATGCACAAGCCGTGGCACGCATGACTGAAGCGATTGTCCATTACTTCCCGGAAGGCACCAAAATCACCCGCCCTGAAGGCGGTTTTGTTATCTGGCTGGAATTACCGGGCGATGTGGATACCTTTGCATTGGCATACAAAGCTCTGGAACAGGGGATCAGCATCGCGCCCGGGCCCATTTTTTCAGCCAGCCAAAAATACCGGCAATTTATCCGGCTTTCTTGTGCTTGCGTGTGGAACAACCGGATTGAGCGAGCATTGGCAAGCTTGGCCTCACTCATATAAAAGCATCCAAATGCGCTTGTGGAAGTATCGGCACGAATAAAATGCGTTGTCATAAAAAGGAAGCCAAGTAGGTAAAACCCCCGACTTTCTACCGCCCAATCACCTTTATCGATCTAAAAAATGTAAAACAATCAAGTTAGCTTTCTTTTTCTGTGCGCAATTTCGGATAACTTCCTGTATATTACGCCGCTATTTTCTAACCCAGCTTTTTTCTAACCTTAGTATTAACACATAAAGAGAGTCCTATGGCTGACTTATCCCTTTACAGAAACATCGGTATCTTCGCCCACGTGGACGCCGGTAAAACCACTACCACTGAGCGTATCCTCAAACTCACCGGTAAAATCCACAAACTCGGCGAAGTGCACGAAGGCGAATCGACCACTGACTTCATGGTGCAAGAAGCCGAGCGCGGCATCACCATCCAGTCGGCAGCGGTAAGCTGTTTCTGGAAAGGCCACCGCTTCAACGTAATTGATACCCCCGGACACGTTGACTTCACCGTAGAAGTTTACCGTTCACTCAAGGTACTGGACGGCGGTATTGGCGTATTCTGTGGTTCTGGTGGTGTAGAGCCGCAATCAGAGACCAACTGGCGCTATGCAAACGACTCTAAAGTATCCCGTTTGATTTTCGTAAATAAACTAGACCGTATTGGTGCCGACTTTATTCGCGTAACCGAACAAGTAAAAAATGTATTGGGCGCAAACCCGTTGATCATGACCTTGCCAATTGGCCGCGAAGATACTTTCGTAGGTGTTGTAGACCTGCTGAATCGTCAAGCGTACGTATGGGATGATTCAGGCTTGCCAGAAAACTTCAAAGTTGTTGATATCCCTGCTGATATGGCAGATGACGTTGAGCTGTATCGCAATCAATTGGTCGAAACTGCGGTAGAACAGGATGATGACCTGTTGATGGCCTACATGGAAGGTGAAGAGCCTTCTGTTGAAGACCTCAAGCGCTGCATCCGTAAAGGCACCCGTGACTTGGCCTTCTTCCCTACCTTCTGTGGTTCCGCGTTTAAAAACAAGGGTATGCAATTACTGCTGGACGGTGTAGTTGATTACCTGCCAGCACCAACCGAAGTTAACCCACAGCCATTGACTGACGAAGAAGGCAACGAAACTGGCCAATACGCTATCGTTTCTGCTGACGAGCCTTTCCGCGCGCTGGCGTTCAAAATCATGGATGACCGCTTCGGTGCCCTGACTTTCGTACGTATTTACTCCGGTGTTCTGAACAAAGGCGACACCATTCTTAACTCCTTCACCGGTAAAACCGAACGTGTTGGCCGCATGGTTGAAATGCACGCCAATGACCGCACCGATCTGACTACAGCGCAAGCAGGTGACATTATTGCGCTGATTGGTTTGAAGAACGTGCAGACCGGCCACACCCTGTGTGACCCAAAAGTTCCTTGTACTTTGGAACCCATGGTATTCCCAGAGCCAGTGATTTCTATTGCTGTTACACCAAAAGACAAGAGCATGATCGAGAAGATGGCGACTGCTATCGGTAAGTTGGTATCTGAAGATCCAACCTTCCGCGTTGAAACCGATCAGGATTCTGGTGAAACCATCCTGAAAGGTATGGGTGAATTGCACTTGGATATTAAAGTGGACATCATGAAGCGCACCTACGGTGTAGAGCTGAATGTTGGTCAACCACAAGTAGCCTACCGCGAAACCATTACCCGTGAGATCGAAGACTCTTACACCCACAAGAAGCAATCGGGTGGTTCTGGTCAGTACGGTAAGATCGATTACCGCATCCGTCCGGGCGAGCCAAACTCTGGCTTCAAGTTCACCACTACCGTTGTAGGTGGTAGCGTTCCAAAAGAATTCTACCCAGCGATTGAAAAAGGCTTTGAAGGCATGATGGGCACTGGCCCATTGGCTGGCTTCCCGGTATTGGACGTAGAAGTTGAACTGTTCGACGGTGCATTCCACGCCGTGGACTCGTCAGCAATCGCGTTTGAAATCGCAGCAAAAGGCGCTTTCCGTCAATCTATGCCAAAAGCGGGTCCACAACTGCTTGAGCCAATCATGAAAGTAGACGTGTTCACCCCCGAAGATCACGTAGGTGATGTGATCGGTGACTTGAACCGTCGTCGTGGCATGATCAACGGCCAAGACGCTGGCGTAACTGGCGTACGCATCAAAGCAGAAGTTCCGCTGTCAGAAATGTTTGGTTACATCAGCCACCTGCGTACTATGACCTCTGGCCGTGGCCAATTCTCTATGGAATTCGCTCACTACTCTCCATGCCCTGCAAACGTGGCTGAAGCAGTAATCGCGAAAGAGAAAGAAAAGAAAGCTGCCGCTGCTAAAAACTAAGTTTTAGCAAACGCCAATAAAAAACCCGCGAATGAAAGTTCGCGGGTTTTTTATTGGGCAATTGTTTTGTCTGTCTATTTTCATCGTCTTGATATTTTTATAACCTCGTTATTTTTGTTACCCAATTATTATGATCACCTACTGATTGTGGATTATGGTTTTTCAATATTTCCTGGCAGAATTTGCCTATTATCATCACAAAATCACCATCAATAAAAATGGCAGCCCCATAAAAGCAACAAGCGTTGATACTACAACCATCGCTGCCACCTCTTCCGGTTTATGTCCGTACCGCAATGCTAATAAGTAATTAAATACTGCAATTGGCATTGCAGATTGTAACAACACCACATTGCGCGACACGCCCGTCAAACCCATCAGTTCACACACAATAAATCCGAGTACTAAACCGCCACCAACACGAATCACACTGAATAATAAGCTGCGTTTCCAGGAATGGATTTTTAATGTTGCAAGCGATACCCCCAAGGCAATTGTCATTAATGGAATAGCAATTCCACCCAACAAATCTACTGTATTGCTTATCCAACGCGGCAAGTCGGTATCTGTGATTAATAAAATCACAGCAATTGCCATCGCATAAATCACGGGCTGTTTAGCGATAGATTCCATGCGCTTAAAAATTCCGCCTTCGCTATTGGCAACAATTAATAAACCAACAGTGAAAGTCGCAATCATCATCACCATAAAAGAACCTAACGCAAGCGCGAGTCCAGTTTGCCCATAGGCGAATAAACAGAGTGGCAAACCCATATTGCCATTATTAGGAAACACCAGCGGTGGCAAATAGGTGGCGATTTCCAGCCTCATCCACCGCAACAATAGCCATCCAAACAACCCCATCGCCGTCATGGTGAATGCTGTTGCAAGGGCAACCTGCCCCATCACCTCCGGTTGCACTTCGACCTTCGCCATTACGCTGATGATCAAACAAGGCGAACCGATGTTCATTACAATGCGTGAAATAAAATCCGACGGAAAACCGGTACCGGTTTTCCCCCAAATAAATCCAGCACCGACAGAAATAACAATAGGGGCGAGAATAGCGAGCAATTCGCTCAACATAAAAAATCCAGCGTAGAAAATTAATATCAAAAGAAAACAGGTTGCGCATATTAATGCGTAACGCTTTTTATGAGCACAATAATTTCATTCAGCAAAAAAACACACCATAAAAAAATCCCGCACACAGCGGGATTTTTTTGCAGCGCAACACACGCAATAGGTGCGATTTAAAAACTGAACCGCCCCGATACACCCCACAGGGTTACATGCTGGTCATCCAGTCGGATGTAGCGCGCACCGGCTCCCAGACCTATGTGATCGTTGAAGAGGTAATCCAGACGTAAGCCCGTGAGTAAATCCGTGCTGTCATCGTATTTCACGTTGAACGCAGCCCCCTTGGTGTCAACATCCCCGCTCCACATAAATAAACCCAGCTCGGGGGATAATTGCCAGTGGTCGGCAAAACTCCAGATATATCCCTGCACCAGAGTTATACCATCGGCAGTGATCGGGTAATGGCCGACAACCGCATTACCAAAGGCGGCTCCATCGGTCGCGCCATCGAGCATCAGGTTGACAGTGACATCGCCCAGATCCAGATAGCCTATTTCGGTGTAGGTGACTTTATTCCACGCATAACCCAACGACAGCTGGTAGCCATTGCGATCCACATCGTATTGACTCAACTTGTAGTTGAAGTCCGATTGCATGGCCGCGTTAAAATCACCGGCCTTCTGGCTGCCGTTGACCTGATAGGCATCGATACGCAGGTGCAGTTTGTCCGCCGGACTGGCCTGGGTGCCGGAGGCAATCAGGCCGAAGCTGAGCAGTGCAATGACTTTTCTCATGGTTTTCCCTCTCTTCACTCTGCGTATTAATAAAAGCCCAAGTCCGAGCAGCAGCCATGCGCCTGCTGCACCGCCACCACCGCTGGTCTTAACCTCCTTCGGTGGCTTGGGTTCCGGTGGCTCAACGGCTTTCGCCTGACTCACTGCACCCGGGTCTACGACTGCTGAGTTCACCAAGCCGTCATCATCGTTCGGGCCACCGTCTTGAATGGTTAACTGCACGCACATATGACCTGCGGTTAAACCGCTAGTCCATTCTGCGGTGCCGGGCGGTGGGCAATAGCCGGGGTTGCCTGCTGTAGAGTGCACCGCATTGTTGGCATCGCTGATAAAGTTTACCCAGCTGCCACGTTGATACTTGCGATAGACCGCATTGGCCGGAATCGCTGAACGCTGCGGAATAACGATACGCACCGATTGCCCCGGTGTCGGCAAATCGCGGATGGCGAAGTCAAACACACCGCCCACCGGCTCGAAGGCAGGGTCAATCACCAAATCATCCAGCGTACCAATCTCCTGATCCAGAATCTGGACACCACCGGAAGCGCCACTACGTGCAAACAAGCCCAAACCACAGCGAACACCCGGATCACACTCAATCAGGAAAGCGTTAGTGGTATTACCCTGCTGCGGCAAGATGTTGCTTGATGGCATGTTATCCAGATAATCCGGAATGCCGTTGTCGTCAGTATCACCGGTACCCTCCAGCTCATCATTAATGCCATCCTTATCGGTATCGGTATTCACATCCAACACCGGCAGGCTGCTTACTACGCGGAAATAAGCGGATGACTGGACACTGGCACCGGCAGAATCAGACACCGTTACTTTCAGTTGGTGACTGCCAGCCAAACCTGCCGGATCAAAGGTACGACTGGCGTTGGCAGGGTTGCCATCGATATCGGCAAGGCCACTCGTGGCAGACCAATCATAGGTATGCGTGTCTTGCTTGTTGGCATCCACTACTGTCGCTGTTACCGTCACCGGTCCGCCGCTTGGCGATACCAGGCTGGTGTTAATGCCACCCTGTGTAATGCTGAGGCTAACAATGGGCGGGACATTACCCTGACGAATATCAATCACGTGGGTGCTGGCCGCACCGGTATTGATACCGGAGCCCAAAGCAACCACCAATTTGCTGTCACTGAAGCCTGTTACATCCGCAAGTGTTACCGGGATCGCCACTTCCACCTGCCCAGTCTGGGTAAAGGTTGCTGTGCCACTGGTCAGGTTATGCTCTGCTGCGGTCGCCGTGGTTGCGGTATCAATGACGTAGGGAATAGCCAGCGGATAAACCGGCGATGGCCCGTTGAGCAACACCTTGAATTCAACATCGCTGCCGCGAACAGCAACCTGCGACTTACTCAGGGATACCAACGGCCAGATATTAACTACCTGTACCGCTTCTCCACTTACACCTACAGCGTTGGTAGCCTTCCACTTGATCTCATGACGGCCAGGTGCCAGCAGTAATGCATTTGTCGCTGTCAGCCCTTCTACTGTAGTGGTACAACAGTCATTGCCGGTTACACCGTCTTTTGCCAAGGCTTTAATCGCTGCATCAACCTCGGCCTGTGAGGCATTGGGGCTTGCACCCAATAACTGGCGCAGGGTGATAGACGTAAACAGTCCTGTTGCATCCACACTCAGCTCTGCAGGTGCGGTAACGATGGGTTGCAGTGGGTCGATGGTGGAAATGACCTCAATATCAAACGCCGGCAAGGCCGTACTGGTAGTGCCGTCACTCACACTGATCACAATACCAATCGTCTTGCCGCTATCGGTTCCGGCCGGTGTACCGGTCAGGGCACCGGTTGCGGTGTTAAAGCTGGCCCAGGTTGGCTTGTTGGTGATACTGAAAGTCAGCACATCGGCGGTATCAATATCGCTGGCGGTTGGGCTAAAGCTGTAGGCCGTATCCTGATCCAGACTGGTGGATGGGGTGCCGCTGATCACCGGCGCATCATTCACCGGTGTGACGGTGACACTGACACTGGTACTGGCCGTTGCACTGCCATCACTGACCTGAACAGTAAAGCTGTCACTGCCATTGAAATTAGCCGTTGGGGTATAGCTGACACTACCCCCGGACACACTGGCACTGCCGTTCTGGGCAGGGCTGGTGATGCTCCAAGTGAGGGGATCGTTGTCACCGTCGGTAGCCGTGAGGCTCAGGCTAAACGGTGTTGGGGTGCCATCTTCACTCATGGTGACGCTGACGGAACCGCCCTGTGTAATTACCGGTGCATTGTTTGGCGGTACCGATGGCGTTACCGCGTTGGATGCTGCCGATGCCGCACCGGTACCAGCAGCGTTAGTTGCAGTGACGGTAAAGGTATAGGCAGTGCCGTTGGTCAAGCCGGTGAATGTGTAAGGCGAGCTGGTTGCCGCGCGGGTGATCGCACCGGGGTTGGCGGTGACGGTGTAGCCGGTGATCGCTGAGCCACCGTTAGAGGCAGGCGCAGTGAACGTCACTGTAGCCTGGGTATTGCCTGCGGTGGCAGTACCAATCGTCGGTGCACCGGGAACCACGGCATTGACGGTAAAAGTGCGGCTCTCCTGGGTTGCGGCCAGATAAGTGCTATCGCCCGCTTGGTCGGCATTAATCGTACAGTCCCCTGCGCTTACAAAGGTAAGCAATCCACCGGTCGTGATGGTACACACACCGGTACTAGAAGACGTAAAGGTCGGGGTCAGACCAGTGGCATTTGTCGTCGCAGTAAGGGTTGGCGATGTACCGAAAGTCTGTGCACCTGGATTCGCAAAGGTAATTGTCTGTGCTGCCTTGGGTGTAATCGAGTTGGATGAGCCCGATGCAGGGCCAGTACCGGCTGCGTTATCGGCTGTTACGGTAAAGGTATAGGGCTGCCCGTTGCTCAAACCGGATACTACAATCGGTGAAGCAGCTCCGTTTACTGGTGCTACATCCGGTGGGCTGACGGTAACCGTATACCCCGTAATGGTTGTGCCACCGGTATTAACTGGTGCAGTAAATGCCACGCTTGCCTGGGTATCACCAGCAACAGCAGTCCCTATGGTTGGAGCGCCGGGAACAACTGCACTCACGGTAAAGCTACGGCTTATCTGAGTTGCGGCCAAATATTGGAAATCGCCCGCCTGATCTGCATTGATAGTACAGACTCCAATAGTGATGAAGGTCAATACACCTTCACTGGTCACAGTACAAACACCGGTAGTCGATGACGTAAAGGTGACATCCAGTCCTGATGTTGCTGAAGCTCCACCATTGACAACCCGCAAATCAGGAGTGGTGCCAAAGTTTTGCGCACCTGGGTTGGCGAAGGTAATGGTTTGGGCTGCTTTAGGCGTAACGGCGTTGGATGCTACCGAAGCCGCTCCCGTGCCCGCCGAGTTAGTCGCAGTCACTGTGAAGGTGTAGGAAACACCATTGGTCAAGCCGGTCACGGTAATCGGCGAGCTTGAACCGGTGCCGGTCGCACCGCCAGGGTTAGCGGTGACGGTATAACCGCCCGCAAGGATCGCAGCACCACCTGTGCTCGCTGGCGCAGTAAAGGTGACCGAGGCTTGGGTGTCTCCTGCGGTTGCCGTACCAATCGTTGGCGCACCGGGAACGACCGCATTTACTGTGAAGCTACGGGTTACGGTCGCCGCCAAATTGGTCGCGCCGTTACCGGCCTGATCGGCATCGATCGTACAGGTACCTGCGCTTACAAAGGTCAATGCGCCACCGGAAGTGATAGTACAAACACCAGTGGTAGACGACGAGAAGCTGACCGTTAGCCCAGAGCTAGAAGTCGCCGTCAGGGTTGGTGTAGTGCCAAAGTTATAGTTGGTAGGTTGGCCAAAGGTAATTGTCTGGTCGGCCTTGGGGGTTACCGAATTGGAGGCCGCCGAGGCTGAGCCTGTGCCTATCCCGTTGGTCGCCGTCACAGTAAAGGTATAGGCAGTACCGTTAGTGAGACCGGTGATGAGAATCGGCGAACTGGCACCCGTATTTGTAAAACCTCCGGGGTTAGAGGTCACGGTATAACCAGTGATAGCAGAACCACCATTGTTGCCAGGAGCACTGAAAGCAACGGATACTTGAGCATCACCTGCAGTTGCAGTGCCGATGGTTGGTGCATCGGGCGCTGTCGGAATGGCCACAGTATGGGCGGAACCACTCGTATAGGCGGCTGGACCTACGTTGCCAGCAGCATCACTGATATTCGTTGCGCCATTCAGGTTCAGCTTGATAGTACCGTTACCGGAAATACCGCTTACCGTTACAGTCACACTGGAACCCGAGGTCGCAGAGACACTGGCGACAGTGCCGGTCGCGCCACCGGTAGTACCAAGCGCAAAATCATCGGTAGAAATATTGCTGACGGACTCACTGAAAATTACGGTGAAATCAACACTGACATCGGTTGATACCGCACCACCCGATGGCGCAGTGCTCGTCACAGAAGGTGTTACACCATCGACCACCAACGCTTTATTAGCACCCAGAGAGTTGGCCGCTCCAGGCGTCGCGAGTGTCAGCGTTGCGTTGTTGCTAGCGGCGTCACGAATGGTGCCACTGTTTAACGCCAGTGCACTGGTTGATACGTAGTCCAAATCGCTGTTGTTGTCGCCCGCTTGAACGGTGTAGCTGAAGGTCAAGCTGCTGGAGCCACTACCACTCGCATAATTAATGGTGCGATCCGTTGTGCCCGTCTCCAGAGTCAGTTGTGGCGTACCGGTGACATTGACCACTTCGCTGAAATTAACTTGAATGCTGATCAAATCACCAGCTTTGTAGGTACCGTTAGCGGTGCTTGCAGTCACCGATGAAACGGTGGGTGCGGTGCTGTCAACCAGAACACTGGCTGTGGAACCGACAGAATTCAAGGTCAGCGTCATGTCATTGTTAGCGGCATCTTTCATGGTTCCGCCGTTCACACCGAGTGCACCCACGGTAATACCGTCTGAATCAACCAAACCACTCTCAACCGTGTAGCTAAAGACCAGCGCCGAGGTTCCAGTGCCCGACGAATAGGCTGCATATTTGGTTGTGGCACCAATGGTCAATGCAATTCGGGGGGTACCACCGCCAGTATTTACGACCACATTTTCGCTGGTGTTGACGGTGAACGTTAGTGATTGCCCAGTGATATAAGTTGCGCTCGAGGGAACGCTGACACTGGTAACGGTGGGTGGGGTGGAATCAGGAAGAACAGCATTTGCAAATACGATATCGTCCATCGCCAGGGCGACGTCAGTACCATCGGATGCGGTGATCCGCACTTCGTCAACATTTTGAAAGATAGACGCTGTGAGTCCGTTACCCTGGTTGAAGCTGGTAGGAGTAGTGCCTGTCGCCGTGTTGAGGTTTACCGCACCGGTTGATGATCCATCCAGGAAGCCCTCGAAGCGCAATGTTCGACCAGAGCTAGCGATGTAGACCTGCAGGTAGTCAATGATTCGAATGCCACTGAACGAAAAATCGGTGCCACCTTGGCTGCGGATGATCAGCGTGGGCGCCCCGACACCCGAGTCATCAGCAATGCCCTCATCTGAGGTTGTTGTTGCTCCGTTTGCGTAAACGTCACTGTAGTAAGCCCAGACGTGGCCATTATTGGTATTGCCGGTGCTTGCGCTGTAGATCTCGATTACAACACCACCAATGTCCGTTGAATTAGCCTCACCATCATTTACGGTGCTTCCGAGCGCAGTATCGCTGCCTGAAAAATTCAACGTACCTGAAAATGCCATTGCATTTTGAGTCGTAGCCAGCGCTAGCGAGACGAGTAACAATCTCCATAAAGTGACCTTGATACTATTTATTTTGCTAGAAAAAATTTGCTGAACAACCTTGACCCAAAACATAGTGTCGCCCCTAATTTTCATTTGAATTCCGCCCAATAAAACATGTATGAAAGACTAGCCTGTTCCCAAACAAAAACAAATAACACGGTATTTCAGATCATACTTTTTATTCCCATAAGAAATAAAAAAACGCTTGATGTACAGGAGTCAACGCTGAAGAGATGGATTTGATTAAATGTTAGTAAAAGCTGACATCCAAAAACCTCTTCTATATCCTGCCCTAGCCTTAATGACTATCAGCTTCAAGTGATTTGGATATGCAAGATTCTCTCTTCGGTGAACCACAAGATCCCCCCGCAAAACCCGCTAAAAAATCCGGCAAACAGGTTGAGCCGGTTGTTCCTGATGCGGAATGGATTGCGCTGGCGGATTCACTGCCGTCGCATCTGCGGCTGGGAACATCGTCATGGAATTACCCGGGCTGGAATGGTTTGGTGTGGGATGGGGAATACGCCGAGACAAATCTATCGCGTTACGGATTAGCGGCTTACAGCAAACACCCGCTGTTGCGCACCGTGAGTATAGACCGCAGTTTTTATCGTCCGCTCAACGTTGCGCAGTTCGCGCAGTATGCATCGCAAGTTGGTGACGATTTTCGTTTTGTGGTGAAAGCACCGAGTTTGATTACCGATGCTTTGGTGCGCGATGAATCCGGCAGAGGCATGCGCACAAACGCGCATTTTTTATATGCGGAAGAAGCAGTGCAAATGTTTGTGGAACCAGCGCTGGAAGGTTTGCAACATAAATTGGGCGCATTGGTTTTTCAGATAAGCCCCCTGCCCGCTGCATGGCTTGGGCAAATGCCGAAACTGATTGACCGTTTGCATCAGTTATTAGCTTCGATCCCCAACTTAAAAAACACCGCGCCCGATGGCGTAGTTGCGGTAGAAGTGCGCGACCCGCAATGGTTAACGCCGCAATTTGTGAATGCTCTGCGCGATACCGGTGCCACCTACTGCATGGGTTTGCATGCAAAAATGCCGCGCATTAGCGAGCAACTTCCAATTTTGCGCGCACTCTGGCCCGGGCCGTTGGTGTGCCGCTGGAATTTAAACCCAGTGCACGGTGCGTTTGGTTATGAAGATGCGAAAGATGCTTATGAGCCTTACGATAAAATCATCGACCCTGATACCGAAACACGTATGGCATTAACAAACGTCATTCGCGGCACTGCAAGTGGTGGGCAAAATGTATTTGTGACGCTGAGCAATAAAGCAGAAGGCTCCGCGCCTTTGTCGGTGATCGAACTGGCGCGGGCGCTTCAGAACCATCAATAATATCCCTGATAGCAGTCAAAAAAATGGTTAAACCCGATTTGATAGGTTGGGTGTATACTTTGAACCATCCACACTACGCCCAATGTGAATCCTATGAATATTCAGTCACTTAGCATTTCAGAAAGAATTTTGCTTGCAGAACAATTATGGGATAGCGTCAGAACAAGAAGCGATGAAGTCAAGGTTCCTGATGAGCTTATCGCGCTACTGGATGAACGGCTGGCAACCTTAGCATCGGATGGAGAGGCAGGCAGCGACTGGGAAAGCGTGAAAAAAAGGATTACAGACAAGTAAGATGGACTATCAATTGTTGGTAAGGAAAGAAGCCGAAGCAGACATTATCGAAGCTTTTGAATATTATGAATTTTGCCAAAAAAATCTGGGGCAAAGCTTTCTTCAAAGCATTGAAGAATCGTTAGAAAAAATTCAGAACAATCCGCTCTTATACAAAGAAATTCACCGTCACGTTAGACGAGTTTTTATTAATCGTTTTCCTTATGGCATCTATTTTGTGATTCTTGAAAACACTCTATTGGTTATTGGTGTTATTCACGCTCGCAAAAATCCACTTCACTGGAAAAAGCGCACGTAAAGTGCGCCACTCAAAACAAACTTTTCGCTACCATTTTGATTTCCTGCACGTTGGTCATCACAAAGGTGAGGCCACCGGCAACCACAGAATTTTCTGGCGCTTCCAATTTTTTATAGGCCGTCAATTCTTGAATGGGCGGCAAATCGGTTTTGGTGTGGGTGAGTTTGAGTGAGTGATACAACCCCAAATTGATCAAATCGGTAAGATTCGGCGCACCCGGGTTTTCGCCGGTCCAGTTACCGATTTCTTGCACGACTTTTAAATACTGCTCATCCACTTGCCACTGTTTAAGCGTGATCACACCCAGTGATTTTGCATACTCGCGACAGAGCGACACGTACGCAGGAAGATCCGGAGTCTGCTCGGAATTTTTAAAGGCTGACAATACCGCCAGCGTTCCTACTTCACTCAGCAGCGCCGCCATGAGTACGTTATCGGGTAATACATTTTTAAAATGCATGTGCTTGGCAATATAGGTACTCAAACTCGCCTTTAATGCCAGGCGACGCCATGCCTCCATAAACAAACGTTTATGTTTCACCGAGTGAACAGAAAATAAACTCTTGATGGAATGCACCATGGTGATGCGCTCCACTTGGTTCATCCCCAACAGGCGAATCACATCGAGAAGATTTTGCGGTGGGGTTTGGCTGCCAACCAAGGGGCTTGAAGCGTATTTCAACAACACAGCCGACAACGCGGGATCTTTCGCAAGTAACTTACTGAGTTCGACCATAGACAGGTCTTGCTGCCCCATCGCCTTGCGGATTTCAAAGGTAATAGACGGCAGACTGGGCAATTGTTCTTTGCCGTTTAATAGATCGCTAATCACACTGCGATACACTGAATAATCTGATTGCACTGATTCCACACTGGATTCCATATCACGCTGATTTTTAATTAATCGTTTTCATTAATCTTGTTACTGATCGTTGTCGCCAAGGTTAGCAGATTTACCTGCTGCGGTAATCAGCTCAATCCACTAAGCAGCCCCCCTAATTACATACCCGGCAGGTACAGCGTCATCAGACTGTTACCAAATCTTCAAAAAACTGTCGTCTAACTGACATAGAGCGTCGCTTTAATCCTTGCATCCGAATCCCCTTCAAGAAAACAACAGGAAGCAACCGATGACCGACCATACTATTTATGAGATCGACAATTCCGGCATTGAGCCTTTGTCGAACAATTCCAACAACACTACTTTTGCCGAAGTCATGACCCAGCGCCGCCAATTCCTGAAAGGCAGTTTGGGCACTGCGGTAGCGGCATTTATGGGCGCGAGTCTGGTCGCCTGTGGTGGCGATGATGACGACAAAAAAAGCAACAGCTCTTCAAGTGCATCCAGCTCAAGTGCTCCGGCATCTTCCAGCAGCTCAAGCGTTTCATCGTCACTGGCTCCCCTGCTTGGTTTTACCGCTATCGCGGCCAACCGTAACGATGCGATTACCGTTCCTGCAGGTTATACCGCAACCACCTTCGTCCCTTGGGGCACGCCACTGACCGGCAGCATGCCAGCGTACAAAGGCGATGCCAGCAACACTGGTGCCGATCAGGAACAACAAGTGGGCGCGCATCACGATGGCGTGCACTTTTTCCCGATGGATGCCAAAACCACCGGCACCAATTCCAGCGAAGGTTTGCTGGTGATGAACCACGAATACCTGGATGACAAAATTTTCCACCCCAATGGCGCAACCCTTGGCGCAACCCGCCCTGCCGATGAAGTACGCAAGGAAATCGCCGGTCATGGTGTGAGCGTGATTCACATCAAAAAGAATGGCAGCAACTGGGAAGTCGTTAACGGCAGCCCGTTTAACCGCCGTATCACCGGCGCAACGCCAATGGATATCCGCGGCCCCGCTTCCGGTTATGCAAAAATGGCCACCAAATACAGCCCGAACGGTACTGCTACACGCGGCACCCTGAACAACTGCGGTATGGGCTATACCCCTTGGAATACCTACCTGACTGCTGAAGAAAACTGGGCAGGTTACTTTGTTAACAAAGATGCAACCCAACCACGCGAACACAAACGCTACGGCGTAGGCACCAAAAATGGCCGCTACTTCTGGGAATTGGCAGACTCAGGTGCCGATGAATACGTGCGTTTTGATGCCTCAACCAAAGGTGCAACCGCACTGGATGACTACCGCAACGAGCCCAATACGTTTGGCTGGATGGTAGAAATCGATCCATTTGACCCGGAAGCCCGTCCACAAAAACGTACCGCTCTTGGCCGTTTTGGCCATGAAGGTGTGATCTTCGCTCCCGCAGTCGAAGGCCAACCTGTAGTGTGCTACTCAGGCGATGACTCACAAAACGAATACATCTATAAATTTGTCTCTGCCGAACCTTTCCATAAAGCGACCGCTGGCGGTTGGCTGCTGAACAGCGGCGTACTCTATGTTGCCAAGTTCAATGCCGATGGCACCGGTGAGTGGCTGCCGCTGGATATCACCAACAGCGCCTTCACTGCCAAGGCAGCAGCGGCAGGTGTGACCTTTGCGAACCAGGCTGATTTGTTGATCAACACCCGTTTGGCCGCCGACATTATGGGCGCAACCAAAATGGATCGCCCTGAGTGGGGCGCAGTACACCCTACCACTGGCGAGGTTTACTTCACCCTCACCAACAACACCAGCCGCACCGCCGAGCAAATTGATGCCGCTAACCCGCGCGCCAACAACGCCACTGGCCACATCATCCGCTGGAACGAAGAAGCTGGCAAAACCACCTTCAAGTGGGACATCTTCCTGCTGGGTGGCGATGTAGGCACCACCACTGGCACCGACGATAAAGCTGTCACCCTGACCGCCGACAACCACTTTGCCAGCCCCGACGGCCTGTGGATTGACCCGCGCGGCGTGCTCTGGATTCAAACCGATATGAGTGGCAGCCAACAAGGCACCGGCCCTTACGGCAACAACCAGATGCTGGCCGCCGACCCTGTGACCAAACAAGTGAAGCGCTTCTTCGTTGGGCCGATTGATGCGGAAGTGACTGGCGTGACCGGTACACCGGATATGAAAACCCTGTTTGTGAATATCCAACACCCCGGTGACCGCTCTACCTCCACCAACTTCACCAGCCACTGGCCAGAAGGCGGTACTGCACGCCCACGTTCAGCCACAGTGATTGTGACCAAGAATGACGGCGGCATGATTGGATCGTAAATGCTGCCGGACATAACCGTCTTACCAACACTCACTCACCATAAAAAGACGGCACCACAGGGATGCGGCGAATAAACCAACCGGGATGTGGGGCATATCAAGGGGCTTAGGCCCCTTTTTTTATTGGCCGCAAACGCGTTATTTCACCCAAAAAGTACAAACACAATATGTAGTCATAATCGCCCCGGCGATGTATGCCAAAAAAATCTAAATCAATCGAGCATCTGTCATTTTTATTATGAGCCGCCAGAATGCTGGATTTACCGTTAGTTCAAGGCGTTAGCGCGACTTGCCCCCAGTTTTTACCAGCGCCACCCACATCTTATCCACAGGTTTTCAAGCTTGCATAAAACCCCCAACCGCATTATCTTGTAGCCCATTCACGATTTACCCCTAGATATAGGTATTGCTTGCGTTAAACCCACAAGCAGCCCCTATCCCTTGGCGGGCAAATCGTCAAGCAAATTTTTGACCCAATTGAACGTTAATCACAATGTGTGCTGAAAAGCAGCCTGAAGTTAACGGCCAGTGCGATGTTTCACTCTACATCGGCAGGCATCAGTAGTATGGGCACAAGCGGCTGCAGGCTGACCACTATATCTAGTGGTCATTAAATCGCAGAAAACGGTGTTCTGAACCCTGATTTTAATAACCAGATGGCCGATTCAAACGCCATCCAGCGGGTCAGCAAGATCGCAAACGCTTATTAGCAATACGCAACACCTTTTAATTACGTAGCAAATTCAACCAGGAATGACCTCACGCGGGAGACGTCTATGCACACTGACATTGAACAAACCACCGGCACAACCAACGTCCAACACGACATCCACGGCGGCTCGTCGAGCCTGACGGCAACCGCGCCAGGGCAATTGCGTGTAATCAAGCGCAACGGAACGGTGGTTCCATTCGATGCCAGCAAAATCGCCATCGCCATGACCAAGGCGTTTCTGGCGGTAGAAGGCGGCACAGCGGCGGCATCTACCCGAGTTCATGAAACCGTGAGCAGCCTCACCCAACAAATTACGGCCACCTTTAAACGCCGTATGCCTTCTGGCGGCACTATCCATATTGAAGAGATCCAGGACCAAGTTGAGCTGATTCTGATGCGCTCTGGCGAGCAAAAAATCGCACGCGATTACGTACTCTACCGCGAAGAGCACGCTCGCCTGCGCGCCCAAAAACAAGCGGCATCACAAGAGCCCGATCCAGACTACCCAAGCCTGAACGTTATTCTGGCCGATGGCACCCGTGCGCCATTGAACATCGCCCGCATGCGCACCATCGTGCATGAAGCCTGTGCTGGTTTGGCTGGTGTGGAAGAGAAAGCGATTCTCGATGAAGCCATGCGCAACCTCTACGACGGCGTGGCCGAGAAAGACGTCAACACCTCACTGGTGATCACCGCCCGCACCTTGGTAGAAAAAGAGCCTAACTACTCCTTCGTTACCGCCCGCCTGCTGATGGACAAACTGCGCGCTGAAGCCCTGAGCTTCTTTGGCGTTGCAACCTCTGCAACTCAGGCCGATATGGAAACCCTCTACGCGCAAACCCTGCCGCTCTACATCAAAAAAGGCGTTGAGCTGGAGCTGGTATCGCCAGAGCTGTTGAACTTTGATCTGGAAAAGCTGGGCAAAGCATTGATCGCCGAGCGCGACCTGCAATTCACCTACCTCGGCCTGCAAACCCTGTACGACCGTTACTTCATCCACAGCAACGATACCCGCATCGAACTGCCGCAAATTTTCTTTATGCGCGTCGCTATGGGCTTAGCGATTCAGGAAACCAACAAAGAAGACCGCGCGATTGAGTTCTATCGCCTGCTCTCTTCGTTCGATTACATGAGCTCCACCCCAACCCTGTTCAACTCCGGCACTTTGCGCCCGCAGTTGTCCTCTTGCTACCTGACCACCGTACCCGATGATCTCCACGGTATTTACGGCGCGATGCAAGACAACGCCATGCTGAGCAAATTCGCGGGCGGCTTGGGTAATGACTGGACGCCAGTGCGCGCTCTGGGCGCTTACATCAAAGGCACCAACGGTAAATCACAAGGTGTAGTTCCCTTCTTGAAAGTGGCGAACGACACCGCCGTAGCAGTAAACCAGGGCGGCAAGCGCAAAGGCGCTGTGTGCGCCTATTTGGAAACCTGGCATATGGATGTCGAGGAATTCCTTGAGCTGCGCAAAAACACCGGTGATGACCGTCGCCGCACCCACGATATGAACACCGCCAACTGGGTACCTGACCTGTTTATGAAGCGCGTGTTTGACGACAAAGAGTGGACGCTCTTCTCGCCAAACGATGTACCTGACCTGCACGACTTGTACGGCAAAGCGTTTGAAGAGCGCTACGAGCACTACGAGCGTGAAGCTGCAGCGGGCAAAATCAAAGTATTCAAAACCGTGCGCGCATTAGACCTGTGGCGCAAAATGTTGGGCATGCTGTTTGAAACCGGCCACCCATGGATCACTTTCAAAGACCCATGCAACCTGCGCAGCCCGCAGCAACATGCCGGTGTGGTGCACTCGTCCAACCTGTGTACTGAAATCACTTTGAACACCAAAGCGAACGATGAGATCGCCGTATGTAACCTCGGCTCCGTTAACCTGGCGCAACACATTGTTGATGGCAAGCTCGATCAAGCAAAACTGGAGCGCACCGTTAAAACTGCAATCCGCATGTTGGATAACGTGATCGATATTAACTACTACGCCGTGGCGACCTCCAAGCAGTCCAACCTGCGTCACCGTCCTATCGGCCTCGGCATCATGGGCTTCCAGGATGCGCTGTACGAACAACGCATCGCCTACAGCTCACAACAAGCGGTTGATTTTGCCGATACCTCAATGGAAGCCGTGAGCTACTACGCGATCAAAGCGTCGTGCGAACTGGCGCAAGAGCGCGGCAAGTATTCAACCTTTGAAGGCTCGCTGTGGAGCAAAGGTGTATTGCCCATCGACTCTATTGAATTGCTGGTACAAAACCGCGGCGAGAATTACATCAAAGTAGATCGCAGCAAAACTTTTGATTGGGACACCCTGCGCGCTGAAGTGAAAGCCAAAGGTATGCGCAACTCCAACGTGATGGCGATTGCTCCAACAGCAACCATTTCCAACATCACTGGCGTTACCCAATCGATCGAGCCGACTTACCAAAACCTGTACGTGAAATCCAACCTCTCCGGCGAATTCACCGTGGTTAACCCGCACCTCGTTCACGACTTGAAAGCGCGTGGATTGTGGGATGCAGTAATGGTTAACGATTTGAAATATTACGAAGGTTCGTTGCAAAAAATTGATCGCATTCCTGCGGATTTGAAAGCGATTTATTCCACCGCATTTGAAGTAGAACCACGCTGGATTGTTGAAGCAGCAAGCCGTCGTCAAAAGTGGATCGACCAGGCGCAAAGTTTGAACCTGTACATCGCTGGCGCTAACGGTAAAAAATTAGACATTACCTACCGCATGGCATGGTTCTCTGGCTTAAAGACTACGTATTACCTGCGTGCATTGGCCGCAACCACCACTGAAAAATCCACCATCAATACTGGCGCGTTGAACGCGGTATCGGCCGGTGGCGCAGGCGGTTTATCCGCAGCACCTGCTGCAGCAAAACCTGCCGTATCAGAAGTGGAAGCAGCGAGCTTTGCCCAAGCAGCGCCAGTGCCATTGGCATGTTCGATTGATAATCCGGATTGCGAGGCGTGCCAGTAGGCCCTCACCCCTAGCCCCTCTCCCACAGGAGAGGGGAATAAAGCGCTCACCTGGTGATATACGCGCAGACTAAAACCTTGCGCGATCAAGTCCCCTCTCCCTCTGGGAGAGGGCTAGGGTGAGGGTAGAAACCAAACAGAGAGAACGAGGAACACCATGTTAAGTTGGGACGATTTTGATACCGAAGAAGCAGCAAAAGAAACCGCACGCCAAGAGGCGATTGCAGCCAATTTAAATAAACCTGCTGCATCACAAGCGCAGCCTGCACAAGTTGCCCAAGCACAAGCTAATGCACCTCAGAATACCGTGGTAAACACCAGCTTTGCTGAAGCCGCGAAAGAAGAAGGCATTAGCCCTGAATTGGCAAAAGCGCGCGCAAGCCTCGCTGCACTTGACCCGGCACCAGGCCTTGAAGAATTGCAAATGGGCGCTGCGCGTATTCAAGTAGATGAAAAGCGCATGATCAACTGCCGCGCGGATTTGAACCAACTCGTTCCGTTCAAATACGACTGGGCATGGCAAAAATATCTGGATGGCTGCTCCAACCACTGGATGCCACAAGAAGTGAACATGACTGCCGACATCGCCACCTGGAAAAGTAAAGACGGCCTGACCGATGACGAGCGCCGCATCGTCATGCGCAGCCTCGGTTACTTCTCTACTGCTGACTCACTCGTCGCAAACAATTTGGTACTCGCGATTTACCGTTTGATCACCAACCCTGAATGTCGCCAATACATTTTGCGTCAATCATTTGAAGAAGCGATCCACACTCACGCGTATCAATATTGCATTGAATCGCTCGGTATGGATGAAGGCGAAATCTTCAACATGTACCGCGAATTGCCAAGCGTTGCGAACAAAGCCGCGTGGAGCTTGAAGCACACTCAAACCTTGGGCGATCCAACCTTTACCACCGGCACACCAGAAACCGATCAGGAATTGCTGCGCAACCTCGTTGCATTCTACGTAGTCACTGAAGGTATTTTCTTCTACTGCGGATTCAGCCAAATCCTCAGCATGGGCCGCCGCAACAAAATGACTGGCGTTGCCGAGCAATTCCAATACATCCTGCGCGATGAATCCATGCATTTGAATTTTGGTATCGATGTAATCAACCAAATCAAACTGGAAAACCCGCACTTGTGGAGCGCAGAATTCCAACAAGAAGTGATCCAAATGATTCTGGAAGGCACCGAATTGGAAATCCAATACGCACGCGACTCAATGCCACGCGGCGTACTCGGCATGAACGCCGCCATGATGGAAGAATACCTCCACTTCATCGCCAACCGCCGCTGCTCACAACTCGGCTTAAAAGAACAATTCCCCGGCGCTCAAAACCCATTCCCATGGATGAGCGAAATTATGGATCTGCGTAAAGAGAAGAATTTCTTTGAGACGCGCGTGATTGAATACCAAACAGGTGGGGCGCTTTCTTGGGATTAATTTTTTAAAAACGGCGAACGACACGACCTGTGTCATAAGCGACGCATCCGATGTCATAGCGCGACGCATCTATTGTCATTAACATTGGAAATATCAAAAAAAATGCCCCATTCGATGGGGCATTTTTTTATATAAATAATTACCTAGCTAAACCTTGGAATACCGATAGACTCCTTTGATATGTGCGGCAAGATAAGCCCCAACTGACGCGGCACCAACCAGCTCCTCAAATATATGCTGCGGCACATCAAAATATTGATATACCGCTCCATTATTAAATTCCACTTCTAGTGTTCCTTCATCATAACCAACAGATGCTACATTACTTGAACTAACAGATTGTCTTTGCATAAAATTTCCTATGGTTTTACCTTATCTATTTTTGGATTTTGGGCTCGCCAAGTCTCTATAAGCTCTTCAAAATTTGGAGTTGCTTCCATTTTATTCCCCCACCCACCAGGATGCATTGATTCATCAGTGGGGACCTCGTCGAAAACTATTGGATCTTGGCTATCTGGACGCCTATTTTTCGGCGGAGCCTCAATAATTGTCCTCATAGGTAATTTGACAGCTTCACCAAGAATTATAGCTTCGCCAGTTCGTAAAATTGGCAGCATATTAGTCAGTCCATCCAAATTATCCGACATTGCAGATGTAATGTGACTTCGATCTGATGAATTCGCGAGCCTCAAAGCAAAAAAAGTTCCACATTGCGATAATATTGTCGAATTAATTTCTGAAGGCCTCTGACTTACAATCATAGCGCCTATGCCATATTTACGTCCCTCTTTAACTATTCGCTGAACAACTCTTGATGCCATACCTTTAAAATCATCATTTAAATAAATATGAGCCTCTTCCATAACAATTAATAGAGGCCTATTTCTTCCTCCCTGACTTAAATCCCTACTCCAAAATAGAGCTTCATACAATATACGAAGCACAGCTCCAATCGTGGTTTGAAGAATGTCAGCTGGGACCCCAGATAAATCTAAAATAGTAACTGGCTTTTCCCCTATCCAACCTTTAATTAACTCATCTAAATCTTTATCAACTTTTCCATCGTCATCAGGCAACCATTCTTTGGGTTGAAATATAAAATCATATCTAGGAACCCTCAGCTTTGTTCCCAATAGAGAGATTTGCTTTCCTATATTGGGTGGACTCGGCAAATAATTGATTTTTTCCTCGCCCGCCACATTGGATACATTTTTAAAAACAGGCGGAATACCCATTTTTGCATTTCCCTTCAATTCGTCTCCATTAACATCTAATTCATATGCAATATGATCGAATGGCCGGCCTCCCCTGTCTTTGTAGTACGTTGCAAAAGTTTCTACATACAACTCATACCACAAATGATGAATACTAAATGGAACAGGAGTATCCGCACTTAACGTATCGAGAGAAGCACCTTTTTTTGGATATTTCAATAGCGAATCTCGTTTATATTTTTGTAAGCGCTCCATTATTATATTACGCTCTTTTTCGCCACCTTCTTGATCACCAAAACATATTTCATACAGCTCGTCAAAATTTAACGCCCAAAATGGAATATACAATTCTTTTTCTTTAAATTTTGAATTTGGATTGGCATTAATCTTGTAAACATTTGCTTTATCCCCTAATGCTTGAGCATACTCTCCGTGCAAATCAAGCATAATCACGCGCGCAGACGGATAACGCGTCTCGTCAGTTAACGCATTCATGATACTGGCAACTGTTGTGGACTTTCCTGACCCAGTTGTTCCAACCACCGCAGAATGCCTTGTAACTAGTTTATTGATATCAATTAGTGCAGGAATAGAATCTGCATTAGATATATGCCCCACCTTAACAAAATAAGGTTTATCAGGCTGACCATAAATGCTTTTTAATTCTTTTTCAGAGACCAAATGTACTTCATCGCCAATAGTGGGGTATTGAGACATTCCTCGTTGAAAAGTGCCATTAGTTTGAGCTTCACCAATTAATTGAATCTTCATCCATTGATGATTCATAAGGGTGGCATCTGGTTTATTATCTGGTGCAGCACTTGCACCTACTTGGCTAATAATTCCGAATAAATTATTGAAACCGATTGGTATTCTAATAAAACTACCGATTTGCCCAACCCTGTAACCTTGACCATTTATATAAATAAATCCTGTTAAAGAGTCTTTCGATAAGGCTATGCTTACCGTTGTTCCATTAACATCTTTCACGTCTCCCAAATAAGTTTCTTTGTTAGCCACCTGATGATTCCTTTTTATTTCCTATAATTCTTTTTAAAAAATCAGTAAAGACTGAAAAATCACCTAGTTTTAAATTATTTTCATTTCCAATAAATTGATTTAATTCATAATCACTATCATCTTTTTCATGAATTCGTCTCCACACCCCTAAGTTAGTGCCTATGATTGCCTTATCAAAAGTCCATACATTTAAGTTATGCTGCTTCTTTGCAAGCTTATATGCTTCTGGATACCGCTCAACTAAAATTATATTTTCTGCTTCTACTGCTTCTACTGCTTCTACTGTTTCTACTGTTTCTACTGTTTCTACTGTTTCTACTGTTTCTGCAGCCACTTCATAAGTTCCATACATCAACCCAAGAACCATTCCGGTTGGGTTAGCCTTTAAAGCATTGATAATAGTGTCATTAAGATGCGCATCATTGAAGGAATAACCAGACAAAATAAGAAAAGAAGATTTTTTTCTTATAAATCTATTTAGTTGATCAATCAATGCTAGATATGGCATCTTTCGGCTTTCTTCATATTTTAAATGTGATGGATATATTAAATGAGACACATTTTTTTTAACTTCAGATGATCTATAAACCTTTCTCTCGCCCTTAATTTCTTCCTGGCACCAATTTATAGAGCCATGAATTTTCCACAATCTAGACCAATGAGTTGGTATTAAATTATCCTCTACAGCTCTTAAATCAAAAAATGACCTACTTGCTCCAACAAAACCGTCAAAATATGGAACCTCTAGATCTTCAAGTGCTTGCTCCAATAATAAATCATAATTCGTTGTAAAGATTTCAACTGCAACTTTCCTGTCTATTGAGCGAATCCAATTACAAAGTCTATGGTACGGAGTTTCTTCTTTAGGAAGGGACACATCAATCTTTTCTATTATTTCGGAACAAATTTTCTTCTGAATGCCTAAAAGGTCATCTTCCGTTAACCCTCTAACATCTCCTCCTTTTGAAACAGCCAATAAACTTCTTAAAAAGCTCAGAATATCTTCAATATTTTTGATATTTTTTCCGGCCTTTTCTATTTCGCTTATAAGCAATTTATATTTTTTATCAGCATCCAATTGGCTATTAATATGAATAGTTAGGTTTTGCACATCAGGAATAAGAGGCCACTCATTTTCTGGCATTGCAACAGACAGAGGGCATCCCGCTGATATGAAAAATCCAATAGCTTCATTATCTTGAGATAATGATTGACGAAGATATTTTAAATGCCTTACAGGATCGTGATAGTTATCCATAATTTCGCCTAATTAATTATTAATTTTCATCGAAACCAATATTTTTAAGTTCTAAAGCTTCGATTTCCAACAATGATTTACCAGCAATACCTTGTAAATCACCATACATTCCTACCGTAGCCCCCATAACACTTTCAATCTGCTGCTCACGTTTCGCCCATTGTTTCATAATTGCTTTTCTCTCCTTATCAAGATCTTCTTGCATAGTAGAGAACGCTTCAACAATTGCCTCCACTCTCAATCGAAAGCGGGGTCCCGTGAGGTATTGATAAATCAATTCAGTTTTTGTTTGCTGGCCTTCATTAGACTGTCTCGCCAACGCGATATCCAATAAAGATTGCCTTAGAATTAAAGCTACCGGGAGAACAGCTCGAGGATGAGTGACCCAAACACCATCAATCATGTCAAAAGTTTCAACATCTTTAGGTAGAGCATGACTAACAATTATTGCTATTTCAGCCTTAGCCTCGCGTTGATCTCCACGAAGCTTTGTTAACCAAGCATCACTCCAATTTTTAGTACGTTTAAACTCCCATAAAATGGAACCGCAGGACTGCCCACTTGTTCCCATAACTTTATGAATTACATCACCACCAAACTCACCTTTTGGCACAGGATCAATTAAGTCGAACGGGAATTTTGAGCGTAACATGCTTTCAAGTTCCAGCTCCTGAACTTCACCTTGCAACTGCTGCGAGCCTTGCTCTGCTCTTCGCTTTAAATCTTCAATTTGTTTTTGCATAGCAGAGATTGTCTGCTCTTTTTCCATTACTTTTAACCTTTGCTCATCTTCTGCTTCTTTTTTTGCTTTTTGACGAGTCATTTCTAAATTTTCTTGCACACGTTTTTCAACAGTTAATTCTAACTCTCGCTTTGCATCATCAAGCTCACGTTGCTTTTTCAATAATTCTGCCTGAGCATTTTGCGCCTCCAAGAGTTTAGCATCCCGGCTTTTTAATACTTCCTGTAAGCTTTCCAACTCACGAGATTTTTGCTCAAGGTCATTAGCAACAGAAAGACTTGCCTTCTTTTCGGCATCAGCGATAATTTTAATGCGCTCTTGCTTGAGCTTTTCCTGAACCTGATCTTCAACCTGCTCATCTAGCTTAGCCTTCGCATCTGTTAGCTCTCGCTCTTTATCTTTAGCTGCCTTTTCTCGCTGGGCTATTTCAGCATCCTTCTGTGTCAATTTTTGTTCAAACTGCCTTTTTGTAGCCTCAAGTAACGGAGCAGCTAAGGATTCAGTTAAATGAATCTCGGTATTACAATTAGGGCACTTGATTGTAGGTTCTGCCATATTTATTACCTCTATAGATTTGAGCTACCAATTCTTAACTTATCAATTAAATTATGATTACCCATTATCAAATCACCATTTTTGTACCCTGTAAAATACGTGGAATGTGCAAAATTCATTCGCCATTTGAAATAATTATCAGATGATCCGTCAAATATTAACTCACCAACATTTCCATGGTTTGCAATACCTAAATAAGCATTCCAGGATTTCCGGTAGTGTTTATCAATTGATTCGAATAATTGATCTCTTTGATCTGTAAATGAGAGATCACTAAAAAACAATACCGCACATATTTCAATATCATTTCTGGTACCCACAGTCCAGCGCGCGCCGCTATACCAGTAACTTAATGCTTGAAAAATGCCTCGGGCAGAACGTTTGTGAAAACTATCCCGCTCTCCAGGATTTAAATTTTTTACCTCTATCCCTAAGTATTTATCTGTAAAGCCTAACGCTACCAATTCTGGCTTCGCTTTTATAATAAAATCTATCCTGACATTTCGTTTAACTCTATTAACAAAACCAACTCCATTAACTTCCGAATGAACCTCAAACCATCGCGATAACTCATTTGATAGCCAAGCCTGAAGATCTTCTTCAGATTTAAAAGGAGTTTTATAGTCATGTCTTCTTATCTCAGTTTCTTTATTCAGGTACCGCCACAAGTAATTTATTAACAAATCGACATTTACATTTTTTTCAGCACTTAAATTTAGAAAAAATTGGTCGAACCTCTCTTCAAACTCTTCGAATTTCAAAGGCTGTTCATATGCAGTTGATCCCTCACCGACACTCAATGTAAAAAGCTCTTTCCATTTTTCCTCAAAACGCCTAATCAATTCAGCATCATAAAAATGTAATGGAGTCTGGATAGATGACTTGGGAATAGCATTTCCGATTTGAACTCCACAGAAAGTACAGCGGTTTATATAGCTCGTATTACCTTTGCTTCCTATATGCCTCACGCAGAGCTGCAAGTGATCTTTACAGTCATGATTTAAGTCTTCCAACGTTTCTGCGAACTCAATATGAGCCATGGTTACACTCTCAATTATTTATCGCTAAATTTCGTAGATTATTTTTAAGTTGCTCCCTAACTTCCTGTTCGGAAACCGACCAAAGTGACACCAGGAAAGGAATGGAATTTTCAGACTCCCAAGGAAAAGCTGAACGCCCGTCAATTTGAACAAACGGCCCATCAGTTTCTGTGAGAACCCTATCTCTCGGCATCTTAGCTGCCAATGCTAAACCTTTTTTGCTGGCCAACATTGCTGGACCAACACTGAACCAACATCCTAGCGATATAGCTCTATCAAGTTCTCGCTGCGTTCCAGAGAACCAATGCAGAATCGCAGTGCCTGCTCCAGGGTGGGCTTCAATTTCATCTAAAACCGCCTTGGCAGCTCTGCGACTGTGTAAAGACATAATTCGGCCACCGGAGCGCTGGCATAACTTCAAAATATGGGTAAAGACCAGGTATTGATCCGACCAATATTCTTTATATTCAGGGCCACCATCAAGACCAATCTCTCCCACATATCTTGTTTCTGGAAGCAACTGCTCGAAAAGGGGAAGCTCATGTTTTCGGTTATGTGCGATCTGAGGATGCAGACCTAACGCAGTTCGTATTCTAGAAGCGCCAGATGCAAGCTCACTGGTTCCCTTCCAGGCAGAAGGTGTAGTAGTAACCGATAAAAGATAAATGCCTCTATTAATACATTCGTTAGCAATGGCATGAGGATCAGGATAAAGATCAAGATGGCAGTGAAAATCTATCATGTTACTTTATAGACCTTATGCAAGGCTTCGAGCTCGGCTAAACCTCGAACTAACATGTCTTTAAGCCCTTTCTTATTGCTGATCGATGGATAAGACAACGCCTGATCCAACCAGGCATCAGTGCCATCAGCACGAGCAGCGGCAAGCGCAATTGCAACAGCACGCACATCATCAAACGCGGCATGTTCTTTATCTTTTTTCCCTAGATTGTCATGCACATAACCAGACGAATCTTTTTTATTCCAAGTCAAAAAAGCCGCACGACGCACCTGACAAGGAACGCATCGACCACAATGGCGATACTTGAAACGCTGAAAACGACCGCAACTAGTTGAACGGGCTGCATACTTCTTAAGTAAGCTTTGATCTTTACACTCTAATAACATCTGCCCTTTGGTTTTTTCTTCATACGGATTACGAATATCAACACGCAGCCCAGCCGCTTCAAGGATACTTTTAAAACGGGAAAGAAATTCGGGATGAGCTGTACGAGTACTTAAACTACCGATACGCCCACTAGTCAATGGAGGATTAATGGCGATGAAACCATTTTCACACATATATAATGGAACCCTACCCCCTTCGTGATACTGCTGTAAACAAGTAGCCGCCATCACACCAAATGCTAAAAAAATGAGTGATCTTGACCTTTGAGATGGCTCATCGCTACCAGGAGAAGATGCATTGTGATTGAGCTGCAAATGATTCAAACCACCGCCAATAATTTCAGCAAATTGAATCTGCTTTTCAGCATCACCACGCACGGTTTGACTTATAGCGAATGGCTTAAAGCCATCTGTAACAAGATCAATGGTTCCGATTAAACTATCAAGCCCACCAGAAAGCAGAACCACACAATTTTCTGTTGGATGTACAACTTCTTTTTGTGATGGTTGCACATCACCGCCGGAATAAAAATTGAGTGTCCATCTGTCAGTTGTCAGGAAACCCAATGCTGCTTCAATTGCTTTCTTCTGTTGCGACCAAAACTCAGGCTCAGCAACAGCAATATGAAGCTCTATCTCTCGTGTCCAGCCATCAGGACTATCCTCACGCAACACTGCAAAATCTGCCGTTACAACGGATAGAGCAATAGACAATAAATCCCAAGATCGAGGTGCGGGATCAAGGCGCCTACGCAAAATTTCGGATCTAGCAGCCTCACCAGCACACGCTTGTTTTAAAGATTGAGCTTGACCATATAAAACAACGTTTAAAGCCTGAGAGACATTTGGTAATTTAAAACTAGCAGGACCGCAGATCAGCTTCATTTTATATATCCCTCAAACACTTCAAATGTCTCTTGCAAGGCATCTTTCACAACATGCTTAATTCGCCCCGTAGTTAGAGTTTTACCGGCCTCTTTTAACTTACGAAATGCAGCAGATATGGTTTCTTTAATATAATCGCGAGCTTCTTTCAACCTGGCTAAAGCTGCTGTTGCATTAGGAGATTTTTCATAAATTGTTTTTCCAACATCCAACTCAAAACGATGAACAACATCGAAGGCTGTAAAAGTTTCAATTGCAAATTCACGGTGCTCTGGATTTAAATTTAATAAATCAGCATCAGGAAAGCGGGTTAGCACCTCAGATAAGGAGTCTCGTATTGATGCACGCTGCGCTTCAGCATCCTGAGTACCATCCACCGGACGAACAGCCTCCGTCACTGCACTCATAACTTCATCAGCAGATTTTCCAGCTAACAAAACTGGATCTAGACCATTATTTTCAACCGAAGATTGTCCTGAGGCCAATCCAGTCAGGGCCCCGCTAAGTACAGCAGCGATGCTAGCTGTGCCTGCAAATCGACGGGTAGCGGTCTTTGAACCTCCGTAACCAGATCGAATGTAATGCTTAAGTCCTTGACGGAGGTCACTGCGACCACCAGACCCAGCATAACGTCCCAAACTCCTTCGAGCGCCTCCAAAACGACCAGAAGGAGCTATCGGTACGCCACCAGGAGGCGCTGAACCATCCTTCGAATCTGACGACTGGTCACCTGATGAATCTGTGGAAAGAAGGTCAGGCGCCCATGGAGGAACCATAGGTACGCCAGAGCCAGGACCTTTACTTGATTGTGATGTTCCCATTTATCACTTCCTTTGCTTTTTTATAGCCGCTTTAACGGGAGCAGAAATCTGCCCTTTTTCCCACTCATCAAATACAGATTGAGACCAAGGCTGATCACCTATTTTAGGTATGATGTTCGCCCTAATTTGAACAGCGGGTCGCTCACGGAGAAGCGCCGCCAATCTAGGCCCCTGCGGTGGATCGACCTCGGTTAAAGTTAAACACGCGATTAATATAGGAGGGACGCCCCACTCCTGCTCTTGCCGTGCTCGATCCAATAAACGGTCCATGATCACTGTAGTTTCAGATCGTGCGAGTGCAGTTAAACGATCTTTTAAATTTGCAGCCATGTCTGGATGTTGTAGCAATGCAGTAAGTAGCTCAGCCGCTTCCGATGAAAGTCGGTCTTCTGGAGTGATTAATGGAATGTGCTCTCGACTAACATATAAAGCTCCTCGAAGATCTGTATTCGCCAAAGCCGGTGGCAAAGTTAACCATTCTTTAAAGAACTGATCTTTCCAAGGATCATCTAAAGTTAATTCTTTGCCAGCGTTCGCTTTTTCCTCCCACTCAGAAAGGAAGGTTGGTTTTCCAGCGTCATTCAAACTAACTTTTTGCATCAGTTCTGAGTAAGCTGCTGGATTACCTAAACGTTCAAACAAAAGAAGTTTTGCTAAAACAGCTTCATCAACTCCAACGCCTTGCGCATTTGATATTGACATGCGAATTGACAACGCATTTAAAAAACGTTTGATTAATCGAGGATTCCCTAATATCCCAGAGGCCGTAGTCATCAAGGGAGCCAATCGATCCGCCGTATCAAATTTACCAATTAATTTCTGAGGAATTGCTTGATGAAGGCTTTGCACAAACGCACGATCAACACGTTTTCCCTGCCATGTTTGCCGTAACTGGCTACATATTCCCTGCCTAATAGTTTCTTTAATATCGGGGCTCAACTCACTGTTATCTACAAACAGCATCATCATGTAAGCTCGCACCTCTTGAGTTCCTAATGGAGGAACACGTATGGGCACTTGAATTAACTTATCAAAATAATTGGTAATGAGCTTATCATCTGGAACACCCTCAAAATGCTTCTTCACAGCATGTTTAATCATGTCGTTGTCAGCAGCTATTACGAACGCCGTATTTTTTAAAAATAAGAACAATCGTATTGCTTCAAGTGTCGATATAGTTGTTTCGGGCAGGCATCGATCTAAATCATCGATTAAAACCACCAGAGTCACCCCTAACTCCTCCAGAGTTTCCTCAAAATTATCACGTAAGGCTTGAATTTCTTTTGGAGGGGAAGTTTGTTCGGCCGGATTCAGTAGTCCTTTCCCAACCTCTGCCACCTCTCCGGCTTTCGCACCAGCATCTTCAAGGAGATTTGCATCGACACCACTTGAGATGGCGCGCTGACCTAAACCCCAGATTTCGCCAAGCAGTCCTGTAGGAGGCAAACCAAATGACATCGCAGCAGCAGATCCTGCTACCAGTTTTGCAGCGCGAAGCCAATTAACGCGCTTAAGTAATGACTTCGCTTTTTCAACTCCTTTTTGACGTGCCCTAGCTTCAATCTCCAATTTTGAAGCAATAACATCCATAAGAGCAGCACGCGCATCATCGTATCCTTGATAGAGCCATGCATTGAACTCGACAAATATAAATTCACGCTCGCCTTCTTGGCGTGGCCGCTCGGCCAAAGAGGCTTGGGTCAGCTTAATCATTGAGGATTTTCCAATGCCCCAAGCTCCTGATACGCCTATAGAAATTGGACGTCCTCGCGCCTGAACAATAATTTCTGCAACAGTATCTGCTACACCGGAAAAATTTAGAAAATCTCGTTCTGTTTCATTATCTGGCCACATCTATCATGACTCCTACCATGGACATGCAAAAAAATAAAATCAAAATTCCAGGGGTAATTTTCTGTTTTCCGGCCTTGACTCCGCAGAGCGCATTTTCCGGCTGGTAGCCCCTACTCGAACATAGGCCCACTCTTGAGTAACCCCGTAGTTAAGCTCTTCAGATCTCTCAACATCTACAACAATTATGTATTTATCGCCAATTACGAGGTGACTAACATCGTAGCATTGATTATTTTTCAGGTTTTCAGATAGTCGTTTATTAATCCCCTTAACATAAAGAGGAACGGCTTCTTCTATAGCGCAATTATAATGCTGCACCAGGAAGTCATTGAGGCCATCAATATTTCCCTCATCGTTAACACCAATCAATAGCTGACCACCGTAAGCATTAGAAAAAGCACACACCGTTTTCTCAAGCTCTTCAGATTTTTGATTCCTATTTTTAGTAACCTCAATATATTTTTTAAACTCCAGATACTGGCCTTCTCCAGCTTCTATTAGTGCCAATAGCTTTTTTGAAGTAGTTTTATCAGCGCCACTCTCCAACCTATATTTCCAGGACGATCTTGATCTGTAATCAAGAATTTCATTATTCCTACTTATCAAAAATATTTCAGAATCCGATAAATCCTGCACCGTCATATGGAGCTGTTGCTTTTCGGACAGATTTATTAACTGACTAGATGAATTTTTTCCGACTAAGCGAGCATATACATTCGCATTAAATGACAAGAACTGGCCATCAAAATTTATACGCGCCGAATAATTATTTATTTTTATAGAGAATTCGCCCTTTTGCCCATCAGAGTTACCATGGAAATGTTCAAGCTCAAGAAAATTTTTAATATGCTGACCTACAGAATCGACATACGGGAGATCGAAACCAATAAGAGGGCTTTCATAAAAAGATAATTCACTTTCCAATCTTGCTGAATATTTCAATACTGGAAATTCGCTTTTAGTTGCATGGCTAGGTATTAATCCTCTCATCCAATTTATCTGGGATGAATCGGTTTTTTTTAACGGTGGGAAGTTTTCGGAAATTATGAATCCGTCGCCTTCTAATGCAGCAACAAACCCAGATAAAGAGAAATTCAGTATCTCTCTTTTTATAAAAGAAAATGAAGGATAAACGACCTCTACAGAGTCAAGCGACCCATTGGAAACTAATTCGCAATGGCCTAATAGATACCGCCAATCTCCGTTGTGATCTTTAGTAAATACAACACTAACAACAGCATGCTGAACAGATGTTTCACAATTACTTAACTCGATCCACTCATTGAGTAGGAAGGCACTACTACACTGGCGTTCTTGCAGATGCATCATCCTGTATTTCCATTATTGTTATGAACACGAAATGTGAAATATGTCACATAAGGATGCACTAGGGAATACACATCAAACAATCTCGTCGCTCAATTCATCGTAGCAAACAGCAGGTTTGAGATCCCCCAAGTTAATAAGGTATGTGCCATCTACTGGTTAGTAAATTACACCTTATTACACTTTAGCCATTTTCGGCTGAGCAGAAAAAAATCACCGTTCTAACAATATTTTTTTAGCTTTTGTCAAAAAACCCAAACGACGCAAAATTAACATTTTTTCCTTTTAAATCAATATGTTGCACTGAGGCCGGTCATCACTTATATTCCAAAGATAAGAGTTGATCAAACTGGAACAAATCGACATGAACAAAAATTCAGAGCGAGTTCTTAATGAATTTAAAGCACGAGGTGTGGCTATTGCCGAGTGGGCAAGAGCCGAGGGCTTCAATCCCGACTTGGTGTACAGAGTGCTTCGATCAAAAAACGTACCGTCGCGGGGACAGAGTCACCTGATCGCTTTGAGGCTAGGCCTTAAAGAAGAGCCCTCCAAAACTACTCTAGACTTTTCAAACGTTATTAATAGGGCTGTGGCGGCGAAATAAAGACAGAGTGAAGGTAGACCAGTAACCACACATAGCAGCTGAAGGAGGCAAAAAATGAAATATGTTCGAGGGCCGTAAATGCAAACGGCCCCATTAGGGGCCGTTTGCATTTTTTCTAGAAGTCTTTCAGATAACTACTAGGTCAGCGCCATAAGTGTTATCTGAAAGCATCCATAAGTCAACCGTTTTACCCCTTTTTTTAGGGGCGCCCCTATACACCCCTAAAGGTTGACTACCAACTCAAGCTTTTGGAGATACTTATGTACTTGCACATCCCAAATTCTGCCCCGTCGGCAGCCAACATTTCTTTGCCCGAATTTTTTTATGACGAACTGAATTACCAGGAATGCCAATATCAAAAAATACTTGATCAGATTGAATTTGCTTTCAAAAGACCACCCACAAAGGCAAACGTGCTGCCCGGCCAAAGACTTATAAAGCAAGGCTGTAAAGGGCGAAAAACATCGCTTTTCCCAAGTCGCAAAGCCGGTGGACTTGTTCCCGTCGAAAGCCAGCTTGAGCTAGCGCATGCTGTAGGAAATCTTGAGCGGACATCCAAAAATTATCGAAGCCAAGCTATTCGTATTGAATTACCGGGTGGAAAATGTTGCTACCCCGACTTCGTTGTACTTACAAATACAGGGTTTTATGAAGTCCATGAAGTAAAACCTGACATTTATTATCTTGATGAGCAGACAATAAGAAAGTTAAAAATCGTAGAAAAAATTCTGCACTCCGCAGGCATAGTTTTTAGGATTATTGATTCATCTAATATTCCATCATTTAAAAAAACTGAAAAATTACTTGAGGTTTACTCACGTGGGCACGTTGGGTACTGGACTAAAAGTCAAATCTCGTTAGGAGCTGCTCTTCTAAAGCTAAACCCTGTCGATCAGCTGATCGAAGGATATGAGCTACTCCAGGAAAACGACCTTCCCGCACATATCTTGGAGTATCTGATATTTCATGACATTGTGAATTTGCCTGCACTTAAAAAATCTATGCTTGGTGAGGAGGTGTAAAATGGACATTAACTTCACACCAAAAATCGGCACACGTTTTTCACTTCATGGTTCCAATTTCGAAATAGCGTTTGCTGAGCATGATTTAATTCGTTACGCATCTAGTGCAGGTGGAAAACCACACCAGATTACATTTGAACAGTTCGATGCCTTAAAAAGAGCCGGAAAAATTCAAGTCGATTATGTCGCCGATAACGAAGTAACACAGAAAAATATTTCGCATGTCATATATCGACACAGATATGTAGAAGCAGCGCTCGTTGAATTGATACACCCCACATCCCTAAAAGGTTTACGCGCGGTAATTAATAGAGTTAGTAATGAAATAAACGACCTTACTCCGCCAACCCCGCGAGCAGTAGCGCGGTGGGTAAAAAAAACCCGGCAAAGTGGAACAAATGGGCTTATCAATCGGCAGAATACCGGCAATAAAAATCTGAGATTTTCCCCGGAGATCGAATATCTGATAAACGAAGGAATATCAAAAATATATCTTACTCAAGAGCGTCGTTCCGCTGGAGATGTTTGTGGCTATGTTATAGGTAGAGCTATAGAAATCGGTTTATGTAATCGATCAGGAGAAGAAATTCAATTTCCAACAGCACGCACGATACAAAGACGAATAAAACAGCTTGATCCATACGTTGTCACCAGAGCAAAGAAAGGACCTCTGGCAGCCGAGAGAATGGCACGGGCATCTGGTAGAAAAGTTATCAGCGAAGCTGTTATGGCACTCGTGCAAATAGATACACACTACCTTGACGTACATGTGATTGATGAAAGTACCGGCGATGTGATTGGAAGGCCATTTCTGACGTGCGTAATGGATATTGCAACACGGGCAATTGTTGGTATTCATATATGTATGTATCCCCCAAGTGCAACAACCGCACTGGGAGCACTTAAGGATATGTTGTCACGCGCGAATAGAGGGTTGCCAGGCGGTATTCCAGTTCGCATAGTCCCAGATAACGGAGTGGAGTTCGCTAACACTTCGTTTGCCAGGATATGTGAGTTTCTTGCTGTAACAATTTCGCCAGCACAAATTCGAGATCCAGATGGTAAAGCACATATTGAATCTCTATTCCGCACATTGACACACGGAATCGTACAGAAACTTCCGGGAACAACATTTTCAAACCCGACCGAGCTTGGCGACTACGACTCATTAAAAAAATCGGTTTTTACGATTGATCAAATCCGTAGCTTTATAGAAGAGTGGATCAACGAGATATATCACAAAACGATACACACCAAAACGGGCCGAGCACCAATTTGTTTTTGGGAAGAAAAGACCAAAAATATCGCTCCAATATCGCTGTCAGAAGACGAGGTGAACGCTCTCGCTCGCCGGCCTGAAACACGTTCAATTAACAAAGGGTTAATTCAGTACGATTATATTGAATATTTTTCACATGCTCTCGCCACCTTGGAAGCCCAAGGACACACCAATGTGACGATTCTTATTGATGATCTCAACCTTAATTCTATTCTGGTCCAACACCCTGAGGATAAAGCAACTCTAATTCTTGCTGAATCCAATGATCCAGAGTACACCACAGGTCTGACTATTTATGAGCATCAAGAGGCCAAGAAAATTCGCAAGGAAATGACAAAGTCGGATATCTCTAAATTAGGAAAGCTCTCATTTGCATTGTCTCGCTGGAAACTTCTTGAGCGAGTACAGGAACAAGCGATAAAAATGAAGCGCTGGATAAAAAAACTCACCAATGGTGAATCTCGGAATGTTTACACACAGAGAAAGATATCAGAGATCAACAATTCAATCTCACCACCAACTCAAGATAGTAAACCAGGGAAACAGGTGGCCTCACCTGCCCCTGCAATAGAGGTAATTTCGCTGAGCGAGTCCAATAAACCTTGTATCAAAAACGAAAACTACAATTCTTTCAAATCTATCGAGCTGGAGTAAGACTATGAATACCGATAACTCAATCAAATCTATTGCAAAACTCGACAAAATTGTTATCTGTCATCCAGATTTTGACAGAGCAATTGAGGGTATTGAACACTGCCTGCAAAAAAGTAGTGCTTTCCGAGAACCTGTCGGGTGCATGCTAACTGGTCAAGGTGGTTATGGAAAAACAACTATTTGTCGAGTTGTCATGTCCAAAATGCCCAGTGAAACAAAAATTGTAGATAACCATGAAAAAATCGTGATACCTGCTTTTTACTGTTCTGTGCCTTCGCCTGCGACCGTTAAAAGTGTAGCAATCGCCTTACTTATTCAACTCAAAGATCCAAATCCCTTTGTCGGTACAACTGCTCAGTTAACCAAGCGAGTTTGTCACTTACTGAAAAAATGTGAAACAAGGTTAGTCTTCCTCGATGAATTTCATCATCTCTATGACAATTTACGAAACTCAACACGAGTGAATACGGCGGTTTGCAATTGGATTAAGTCCATAGTTAATGACACAGCAATAATGTTCTGTTTGGTTGGAAATATTGATTTTCCTAGCCATTTAGTACACGATTCTCAACTCAGTAGGCGCTTTCCAAAAGAATTTCGAATGCATCCACTGCAACCTTCAACACAGGAATATTCTGGATCAATAAAGCCGTTTGTTGAGGGAATAATCTTACGTTGCGAGAAAATTTTGGGTATCGATTTTACTTCCGATTTTTCTGAAGACCATACTTGCAACCAAATTTATGCTGCGACCTCCGGAAATCCAGCATTTGTTATGTCCCTGCTTAAAGAAGCAATCTATATCACCACACAAAGTGGTGGAAGCATAGTTACTGTAGATGATTTTGGCTTGGCTTGGGAGGACGGAATATGCTCGCTGGCTAGCCGAACTAAAACCAACCCATTCAAAATGAGTCCAGGTGTTTTAGCTTCACATTTGCGAGGTGGAAATGGAGTCCATTAACCTCCCGGTTAAGCCAATTCCATTCCCTGACGAATCAGCAGCAAGTCTGCTGATTCGTTCAGCGCAAGCAAATGGCCATGAATCGGTTCACCGTTTATTTACTCTTGCATTGGATCGTGAAGATAAATTTATCAACCACGGAGACTTGCATGATCAAACTCGTTTTAATGATCTAATTAAACTCTTAGGCTTTAGTTTATCGCACGAGCTGGTTTATCCAAAACTGATTTCCACTAACTTTTCAGACATAGTTATCAATGACGTTCAATATCCGCAATCCTTTTTTCGAAAAGATGGAATAGCATATTGCCCCGACTGCATTAGGGAATACGGATACCTAAGAAAGATTTGGCGTTTTATCCCCTACTCCGTATGTCACATCCATCAAAAAGAAATTATTACAATTTGCAAAAAATGCCATAGGGAAACCAATGCATTTCGCGGATCTATTAACTATTGCAAGAGGTGCGATGCTGAACTGCCGAGTTCACCATCAGTGGATGCGTCCAAATTTCGCTTCCTATTTGAAAACCACATTTTCAAATCACAGGATGATGCCGATCGATATAAGAATCTTTGGCTATTTATTGAGAAATTTACCAAAGAGCTAAATACCTCATTAACGCGTTACGAAACCAACGAAATACTGTATGAGATGTATTGTGATCATAACAAAGCGGCAAACTTGCTAGCTTCGTCCATATACACAAAAGTTCGCGTTAAAAACCCTCATGATTTCCTGGATTGGCTTAATTTACAGTTCAACCTACCCAAAAGTCTCATAGATCCGCTATTGCATGAGCTGATAAACAGGGAAGAATTTAATGACCTGCAAATGTATATACAAGCAGACATCTCCAAAAAACAGGCTGCCGAACTTCTCCGAATAAGCCAAAAAAAATTAAATACCTACATAGAGAAAGAAATTGTCGTTTGGCCAACGACTAAAAGCCGGGAAGCAAAAGCACCGTTAGATATTCTAAAAAAGGCAAATGCAGCCATTCACAATAGCAAGGCATTCTTCAAACCCAAGAAGCTTAGTTTACCAAATGAATATACCGATTTTCCGACAGCTGGTGACGAGCTTATGATAAATACAGAATATGTCCGAAGTCTCTGTAAACACAATTGGCTTAAAACGGAGGAGCTGCTGGTCGATGGGCAATTCAGAAAAGTCATCCTTAAACAGGATCTCATCGACTTTGATGCGCAATACGTGCTTGTTGGGACGCTCGCGAAAGAGCTTGAGCTAAACTCAACGAATCTTGCTGAAAAACTCAAATCAATTGATATAGAGCCTATCGCAGGCCCCTCAATTGATGGACTTCTAACGACATTATTTCGGCGTAGCGACCTAGAAAAAATTTCCAAGGAAATGATAAACAGTATTAAGGTTTACAAGACCAATGCTGGCCGAAAGCCTAATGGATCTCGAACGCAGGCACAGAACGTTAAAACAAGCGTATCAGTTCCAGAAGCATCTCAGCTGCTAGAGCTCAGCCAACAAAAGGTAGCCACGCTGGTTAGAAAGGGAATCTTAAAAAGAGATCCATGCGAAAAGGTTAAAATTTTCATAACTCTTGAGTCTGTTACGTTTCTAAAACATCAAATTAATCGGACAGATCTAATTAGTATCAACGGCGCATGTAAGCTGATTGGCTGCACCAAGCAATGGCTTTACATCAACATAATCAACAAGGAAATTTTACCCATATACGATTACAAATATTGGACTCTGATGTCACTCTCTGACGCGCAGACGATGATTGATATACGTGACACTCACTTTACTTCATATGAAGCTAGCAGGTTTCTTGGACGACACCGCACCCATATAAATAATCTTAAAAAGCGAGGTCAAATAATACCCTGTCACGCACCATTCGATACCGAGAAAAAGCTCGACCTGTACTCAATAGACGATATAAATTTTCTGCGTTTAAAGGAAAAATTTGGTATGGCCGCCGAAAGATAATTGGAAGTGCGCATAATGTTCATCAGAGACATAGGGCGTATAACTGTACAAGCAATTACTGTATATAAAAACATACTGTATTCTTGACCATGCCGTAAATCAAGGATAGTATGTTATTTAACCGACTCATGATTCGATTAGATCGGGACACTACCTACCTTGCTGACCCATGCTAAAAGGAAATCTCATTATGCTAAGCCCTGATGTGTTTACTGCGCTAACTGAAAGCGAGCCACTTAAAACAATAGTGCTTTCAGCTTTTTTATTTGGATTGTTTGACACAGTACTGAAAGGAAAGCTCAATCGGCTAATCGATCACTTAGTCCGACTCCTCGTTAGAGCGATTCCTCTGATGGTTACTAGAATAAAACAGGAAGCTAGAAATCATTTTTCCGCTATCCCTGCCCCGTCGCCCTTAACACGAAAAATTTCGGCTTGGGGAATGGTCATTGTAGAGGTTCTTTTTTCCGCGCTGATGACGGTCTATGGGATGGTATTTATGATTCTGACGACAATGATCCTACTTAAAGATGATCCAAGTATGATCAAAGTATTGCTTGGGGGATTAATGGGAGTTTTAATGCTCTTTATAGCCTACTACTACAGAGCAGGAGCACATAAAACAGCAAGAGATAATAATCTCCTCTAGATTTAGAGACTTTAGGTAAAACTATATGGCACTGCTATCTAACCACTTTCGGTGCTTATGGCTTTACCGAGCAGTACAGATATCAGCCAGGTTATAATCGATAGTTGTAACCTATTATAAAATATTTCTCCAAAAACAAAAAAACCGCTTTTCAGCGGTTTTTTGTGACAACACAGTGGTGAGCTGGGCTATCGTCATGCAGATACTTAGTCAGTTCTTGGATTATAAGCCGTTTTATTACAATGTAAACCTCTGCTCAGAAATCACATGCTGCTTTCTCAAAGTCTCCCCCTCAAAAACAAAAAGCCGCCTATTCGGTAGGCGGCTTTTTGGACATGCCAGGAGTTAGTTGGCCTGTCGTCGAGAAGATACTTTATCGGCCAGTCGATTATAGAAGCCACTTTATTGAAATGTAAATATAGTAATCAAATGCCGAGACCGGAGGTATCTGTCTTACCTATAAATAAAGAGCTAAAGTATGGTTTTCCAAATATCAAAAATCTGGTTCTTGAATTTCGCATTCGATAAGGGAGCCAATATTTAAAGGGGTACTTATGTCAAAAGTAAGTTCCAAAAGACAAGTCACATTGCCTATCGATTTGTGTCTCTTAGCAGGTATCGAGCCGGGTGATGAAGTATCAGTCTTCGTAGATCGAAAGGGAGTTATTTCAGTTGTGAAAAAAGCCGTTGGTTCGTCCAAAGGATTTTTAAGGGGCGCGCGGGCGACCAATAACATGAGTGATGAAAACTCACTGGAGAGTGTTATGAATTCATCACGTTAGATACTAACGTGCCGTAAATATCGTATTTAAAACATAATTTTGCAGGCAAAAATCCATATGTCAGCTCTTAGCGTGCGCCGTGATAAGGCAGCACCTTCCCCTTGGATGAAAATCCCCCTCGGCTATCTCTCCATCGAACACTGCTTGATCTGGGCCAGCAAAAGGTGGCCGCTTTAACCGGAAAGGAGCTATTAACATCTTAACCTCTCCGATAGAGCACTTATCTCGCAATAGTTTTTAATTATTAAAAGATTGATAATGATAGCAAAAACAAGCAAATATTTTTATGTCACGGGTTGTGTCGTTTTTGGGGAAAAATGACATATGATGTGTCGCACTGAAGTGGTAGGTTGCGTCGCGACAGAGGGCTAACTCATTGATTTTAATAGGTACGCTATGACACTGGATGTGTCGTTCGCCGAAAAAGAACCGCGATGAGCTAGGGTGAACCTTCTCATCAAAGAGGAGTGCTTGAGTGTTCATGCAAGCAGTGCTTGTTCGTCGGCCTACGATATGGCTTGAACGCAAGAGGTTCGACACTCCGATGCTGGTATTCGAACTATCAGCAAAAAATCCATGAAAGAGGCAGCAAACCTCTAATTGGCGTGGTGGCCGACCACGTTAAACTTTGGGTGATTAATTTTATCCTGAGCCGGCTTGGGACTGATTGAGGAACACACAATGTTCACTTTTAGTACCAAGAGAGTCACAATTACGATAGACATTGCCTCGATTATTAGAGCATCCGCAATATTGATCTTGGTGTATCCGTTGTAAACAAAACGGGCAGCGCAAGCTGCCTTTTTTGTTATTTACAGAACAAAAAAGGATGGCACGTGCACAAAAGAACATCTAAATACTTTGATCCTGACAAATCATTTTTTAATCTTTTTATTGTCAGGTTATTTATTGGAGCATTAGCTGCGGCCTCTATTGCTGTAACCATTATAATTATAAAAAATTCAAATTTAGAAGCAGACTATTCGTACAAAGGAATAAATCAACTCCTAACCGTATTCAAAGTTCCCCTTAGCATCCTAGCAACCCTAATTCCCATTCTTGCAGTTTTTGCTGCCAACCACATTTCAGAGCAATCCAAAGAATCGAATAGACTTTCGAAAGAGCAAAACACTTTTTCGAATTATTACAGTCACATAGAATTCTTTACGAAATATATGGACGCATACCAAAGCAACCGAGTTATAAACATAAACTCAAGAAAATTGCACAATTTGCTATTCCCTCTTGCAAAACACGGCGACTATCGAATTTCCGCATCGGAAATATCAAAAACCATGAAAGTTATTATTGCATTAATAAAACCAATAAAACTCTACGAGAAAAATCATTCCGTAAAGAATCTAGAATCAGTAAAAGAAAAAATGCTTACCAGCGGCACCGAAATATTTTTACGGCTGACAGATTTTGCCGAAGAAAATATGTTTGACGAAACCAAAGTATCTATTAAATCTCGATTAACCAGCGAGCAATTTGCAGATACTTTTCTAGTGCCATTGGACTCCGCATGGAAGCTCACCAGCCTATTACTTTACGCATGTAGTTTTGACCCACATTACGACCTATCGAGACTCAAAAAACTAGAAGATGCATTTTCAACAATAATGAATTCAAATGAAGAAGTTCTTAGAAATATGAATGCAACTCAAAAACACATAGCTTGTAAGTTGGGCTGAATGTAGCACGTAGGTTGGGCTGAATGTAGGTTGGCGGTGAGCTTGCGAAACCCAATATTCGTAATTGCAAACGGCACATTGTTTTGTGAATGCGATAAACCAATCAACGGTGTATGAATTTTGGTTTCGGTGGTTGCGGATATATGGTCATGTTGGGGTTCGTTCCTCACCACCAACCTACGGAGCACCTTGAACAAATTACGCGAGAACATGTAGGTTGGCGGTGAGCTTGCGAACCCCAACATTCGTAATCACAAATGGCACAATGTTTTGTGAATACGAAAAACCAATTAAAGGTGCATGAATTTTGGTTTTGGTTTTGGTTTTGGTTTTGGTGATTGAGCATATAGATTAAAGGGGGCGTAGTGATTTTTTATTACGCACTAACTTAAGGGCATCAGACTAGGTAGATTATTAATGCATCCTATTCCACAGGGCTATTGTAAGGTCGAAGATGGGGATATGATTCGTGCTGGCGATTTGGCTCTGGGCAAGGTGAATTCTGCCTGTAGTCAGAGCAGCTATGGCTGGAAAAATGTGGAACCACATTTAATTGGGCAGGAGTTTTTTGAAGGCGCTATTGAATTAGGTCACCCATTTTTGTTAATCCGCAAAATCGATAGCACGTAGGTTGGACTGATGTAGGTTGCTGGTGAGCCTGCGAACCGCAACATTCGTAATCGCAAACAGCACATTGCTTTGTGAATACGAAAAACCGATTAACGGCACATGCATTTTGGTTTTGGTGATTGAGCATATATGGTCATGTTGCGGTTCGTTCCTCAGGCTACGCGCCCCGCCGCAACCAACGGGTGCAATGAAATAAATTGAATTATTTACAAGGAGAGTTTATGAAATACCGGCGGGTTTATGTTGAGGGTGGGCATTATTTTTTTACCTTGGCGTTGCCGGATCGTAAGAGCGATTTATTGGTGAAGGAGATTGATTGTTTGCGAGCGGCGGTTAAAACGGTAAAACAAAACCATCCGTTTGAGATTAATGCGATGGTGGTAATGCCCGATCACCTGCATTGCTTGTGGACATTGCCACGCAATGATTACGACTACTCTACCCGCTGGGCGTTGATCAAAGCCAACTTCTCCCGCCGCATTGCCAAAGATGAATTAATAAAAACCACTCGTTTAAAAAAGGGCGAACGCGGAATCTGGCAACGCCGCTTTTGGGAGCATACGATTCGTGACGAACGGGATTTTTACAATCACATTGAATACATACATTACAACCCTGTAAAACACGGTTACGTAGGCAACGCGCAAGACTGGCCGTATTCAAGCATTCATCAGTTCGCGTAGGTTGGCGGTGAGCTTGCGAACCCCAACACTCGTATTCGCAAATCGCACAATGTTTTGTGAATACGGAAAACCAATCAACGGTGCACACATTTTGGTTTCCGTGGTTGCGGAGGTATGGTTATGTTGGGGTTCGTTCCTCACCGCCAACCTACGCCGCTTACGAACCGCAACCGTTAACGAAAACGAAAACTCAACCGGCAATATAGGCATCCATGAATAAAATCTTCATCATCGGCCTACCGCGCACTGGCACTACCAGTATTAGTGTTGCGTTGCTGGATTACGGATTTAAAGTAGCACACACGGCTTACACCAAGCGTGCATTTGAATTGGCCGATGTCATTTCAGATGCACCCTGTTTTGCTGATTACAAAGAATTGGATGCGCTTTTCCCCAACTCAAAGTTTGTGTATCTGGATAGAGCCTTGAGCGCATGGGTGCCTTCCATGCAAAGGCTCCTGAATAAAATGCTGCCGGAGTTAGCGCCCAAAACTGGCTATCTTAATCCAGTCTTGAAACGCTGCATGAATAATACCTTTTCACTTTTTAACTGTGAAAATCCACTATCCCAAGCGCATCTGGAAAATTGTTATAACACGCACAAAAAAGCAGTGTTTAACTATTTTTCCCAGCGCGATGATTTTCTTTCAATCGACATTAGTCAGTCAGGCAACTTGAAACAATTATTGGTTTTTTTAGGTATCGATAGCAGCGCTGCTGGCGAGTTCCCACACTTGAACGTGGGCAAGCAGGTGGACCGCTGGAGGGAATACAAACACCCCAATAAAATAAATTCGAACAGCGCGGGCACAGAGCGCCGCAAGTTTTTTGATTACATCTAACACTTAGGTTGGGCATGATTATCTGCACACTTCGCCCACAATTTTATTTAGAAGAAACTGTATGCGCGACGAATACGATTTCAACAAAGGCAAACGCGGTGGCTTCTATCACCCCAATGCAAAAGTACATTTGCATGAAAAAGATGATTTGGTTTATGGTGACAAGAATAACCCTGGAGCTGCAATGACCGACCATTCATTAACACCCGAAGCCGAAGCCCTAATCTGCACCGAGCTGCAAAAAGCCTTTTCCAATGCACTCGGTATTTACGCCTTCGGCAGCCGCGTGCAAGGCACGGCCAACGCCCAAAGCGATTTGGATTTAGCGGTATTAGTCACAGGTTATGCAGACCCATTGCAGCTATTTGAAATGGCAAACCAATTGGCCGACAAACTCGGTTACGAGATAGACTTGCTCGACCTGCGCGCCGCCTCTACCGTGATGCAGCACCAAGTCATCACCACTGGCCGTCGTTTGTGGGCGAAAGATATGCAAGCCGATTTGTTCGATGTATTTGTATTGAATGAAAAAATGGCTTTAGATGAACTGCGCGCAGAACAACTCAATGAAATCCGCAAGACTGGACGTGTGTATGGTAAATGACATATTAATCAATAAAGCCGCCAGCATAGAGCGATGCATTAATCGCGTACGCGAGGAGTACACCAAAGCCGGTGCCCAATTTGCGATTGATTACAGCAGACAAGATGCGGCAATCCTGAATATTCAACGAGCCTGCGAAGCCTCTCTGGATATGGGGCAACACATTATTCGCACCAAACAGCTCGGCGTAACGCAAAGTGCGCGCGATGTATTTACCCTGCTCGCTCAAGCAGGTCTTATCGATGATACCCTCGCCGAAACCATGAAACGAATGATCGGTTTCCGCAATATTGCGGTTCACGATTACCAAAAACTCTTGCTGCCTATAGTGGAAAACATCATCGCCAACCATTTGGATGATTTTCTTAATTTTTCAAAACAGCTTTTACAAGATAAATAACTTACACACCAAATATAAGCACACAGATTTTGGTTTTGGTGGTTGCGAACACATGGTCATGTTGGGGTTCTCACCACCGAATTACCAATAGAAAAAGGGAAAATTTATGGAAAACACAAATCTATACGAATTTGGATACGCATTTCTAAAAGATTGGGCATATATATTAATTCCACTGCTTATTTTGATAGCAAGCCCGCGCGCTCGCATAATGTTAGTCCATTATCTTTGGAATAAAATATTTAATCAAAACTTCACTCTCGACGACAAAGATCTAAACAATCATGTAAAAAAACAACTAGACTTGGAAAAAATAAAAATTGCTTTCTGGGGGCTAAATATAACAAGCCTAGACCATGCAAAAGCAATAATTAAATGGTGCGAAAAATATGACTTATCTTTAACAGAAGCAAGAGCTCATTCTTCTAGCATAATCTACAACAAAGACAACAACGGCATTAATTTCAAAAAACCAAGCTTTGTAAAAATTGAAAAAAGCTTACAAATAACACAGATTACCTTATCATTTTTCCTCGCAGTCTTAATATTCAGCACGCCATACCTTTCTGGAGTATTTGGATTCGCACTAATTAAAACAAAAGAAACCAAACACTACCTTCTGATAAACTCCAGCAATACGGTCACCAACCTACCGATATTTGAAAGTCATTTTTCACTTACCTCAGATTGTAATACCGAAAACACAGAAAGCTCATATCTTTCCAAAAATGAGCACACTGCACTTTGCAACCTAATTAAATCAAGCAACTCCATCGAAGAGTATCTACAAAAGTCAATCAATAAAAGCTTAATCTTTCTATTAATTCTCCTACCGCCAACTATTTTTTGGATCTATCTTTCCAAGTCAGAACTTAGGCGAATAAATGAAAGAACAAAAATATATGAAATGACCAGATCAAAAGAAAAAAGCAGTTAAAGGGTACAGAAAAATCATCAAACAATTAGACAAAGGAATAATCATGCTTAAAAAAATAATCGCTACCACCCTGGTATTAACTTGCGGAATCGCCCAAGCGCAGGACGATGTGCTTGAAGAGGTTATCGTCACCGGCATTATGGAGACGGATGGTTATTATGAAATGCCTGCAGTTACGCTGAAAAAGCAAGGCGATTTTTTGGTGCAAGACGTTAAGATGATTAACGATACGCGCGATAAAAAAATGCGTGAAAAGGAAATACGTGAAACCCTGTTGGCATTAGCAGAATCCGCCAAGAAGCAAGGGGATATGCAACTGTCTTATGGCGATGAATTCCTGCGTACACTCGACCCGAAAGATAAATCATTGGTATTTACCGAAGACAGGTCGCGTGCAGATACC